>NZ_LQXP01000015.1:0-79342 GCF_003268405.1 Acinetobacter sp. CFCC 11171
CAATGCTTCGTCAGCAAATAAGAAAACAACATCAAACAACTAAAAACCTTACGTTTATCTCTGTCTGCGTTGGTATGCAGCGTATTCTATAGAGTTTCAAAACAAACACAAGCCCCTATCATAGAAATTTCTATAATATTTTGCTTGAGTGTGTATTTTTTAAACTAAAAGCAATTTGTTGCTTATTTAAAGATCAATATATCCGTATATTTTGCTTTATGAAAGACGATTTTTATAATTCTTAGTGATTTTTATATTCTTCAATCTAAAAAGCCCGTAATTCAACGGACTTTTCAAATAACACGGATTTTAAGAAAACTAATGAAATTACAAAAGTGACTTTAGTTTGCTTGCTCAGCCAACCAACTCATGAATTTTTGTCGTTCAGCTTTATTGGCCTTTTGCCAAAGCTGAATTAATTGTTGATCTGCCCCATTTTCATTAATAGTCACATTTTTTGGAGTAGCTATATGAGATGCTACGTTCGTTGATTTTACAGTTACGGATTGTGCATAAACAGGTGACGGTTGATTTTCTGGCACAGCTTCTTTCTTCGCAAAATCTACGGCATTACCCAAAACACCATTGGAGAAAATCGATTTTTGTTCTTTCTTCGCCCCAGCTTGCTGCACAAGTAATTGATTAGATCTGTCATACAAACCAAATATCGGTTGGTCTTTATATTTTTGCGCAGCATCAAAATCTTTTGGTGCATTGACTAGACCCAAACGATACTCTTGCCCATCAATCAGAGCTGGAGTACGAATGGCGGCCACACCTGACTTTAAAATATCGTGAGAATTATCAGCATGTTGAAAAAATTCACTATAACGTACCGTTAATAGGTTTTCACCTGCATCTAGCTTATACTTCTCCGTAGATCGAAATAAACCACCAGTAACTTCTTGATCATTAACTGCAACTATTTTAATTTCTTCCGGAACAGTCAAAGTTACAGCTGCAAATCCGGCACTACTTAACATCAGCGCTGCAGCAGCAACAGTTAATCTTAAAGTCATCATTATCACTCTTTATCAATTATTTAGTTTCGAATGCACTATGCAATGCATATGTGACAATCTTATGACATCTAACAATCACTGTATATTTTGTTTCAAGACATTATTTTGATATTCATTAAAGAATTTGCATATAAAAAAAGGAGGCTTAATGCATCCTTTTTAATTCATCACACCATCATTACTTGAATGTTTTGAATCGTTCTTCATCTGCAATAAAGGTTTTTTCACCTGCAGGTGCTTCAATCGAACCGAAAACAAGTTGTGCACGTAGTTTCCATTGATCTGGCACATCAAATGCCGCAGCTGTTTCAGCATCAACAATTGGATTGTAATGTTGTAATGACGCACCAATATTTTTTTCAGCCAAAGCAGTCCAAGTAGCAAATTGAGCAATCGCCGTTGAGTGTTCAGACCATACTGGGAAATTATCTGCATAAAGTGCAAATTGTTCTTGGAGAGCTTTTACTACAGCCTGATCTTCATAAAATAATGCTGTACCAAAACCTGCTGCAAAACTATTAATCTTGCCATTAGTTCCTTCAAATGCATCTGCAGGTACAATTTTACGTAAAGTTTCACGTACGATATTCCAGAATTTTTGATGTGCATCACCAAACAGAATAACGACACGAGACGTTTGAGAGTTAAATGATGACGGACTTAAACGTACGGCATTTTTAATGGTTTGTTCAATTTCATCTTGCGATAAACTCACGTTATTACCAATAGAATAGATTGTGCGACGTTGTTCGATTAGATTCAAGAATGACATTACAAGACCTCTTTTTATTTTCAATTAGCTGACTAACTTGAGATTTATAATAGGTGATGTTTTTAACAGTTGCATGACTATATTTACAACATTGTGTCTTATTTCTAGAACAATCAGTTGTAAGCATCTAAAAATACCTACAACCCACTTACATTCAAATATTGGTTCACAGTCTTTAGGACAGCAGAAATCAAAGCAACCTACAGAACATAGAAATTACTCATAAATTCTAAACTGATCTTGATCTTCTGGTTCTAAACGTTCAGGCGCTTGACCTTCAATTGAACCAAAGACCAACTGCGCACGAAGCAGCCATTGTTTTGAAATATCAAAGTGTTCGGCAACAGCATAATCAATGTGTGGATTATAGTGCTGTAAACATGCGCCTAAACCTGCATCTGCGATCGAAGTCCATACTGCGAATTGGGCCATGCCAGACGTTTGCTCCGACCACACTGGAAAATCTTCTGCACTTAATGGCACTTTCTTTTGTAATTGTTGAATCACAGCTTGATCTTCATAGAAAAGTACAGTTCCCAGGCCAGCTGCACATTGATCTATTTTGAGCGCCACACCTTCAAAAATATAACTCGCAACATTCTTGCGTTGTACGTCTTTTACAATGTCCCAAAATTTTTGATGAGATTCGCCAAATAAAACCACAATACGTGTGCTTTGCGAATTATATGCAGATGGACAGCTTCTTACGGATTCTTGAATCAGTTCCGCCAAATAAGCCTGACTGTAATGCACCTTCTTTCCAAGCTCGTAGATACTACGACGTTTCTTTAGTTGGTCGACAAATGACGCTTCTACTTCTTGTTCGGTAGTTTTCTTTTTTAATTTAAAATCTTTAGTGATATCCGCAGTCAATACATGACCAATTTTATCGAGTAACGCCACCCTAAACACCCCAAAGCAATTTTTATATATAAACAACAATTCCTTACTTATTCTAAGGGTATATCAGGCTGAATTTTGATTATGATTTATTCACATGTTGCTTTTTAAATCAATCAATAAGCTCAAAAACAAAAAACTCCGCATTTTGCGGAGTTTATGTGACATTTAACGCAATTTATTTATCAGTTTCAAATAATGCTGCGACAAATGATTTTGCTGAGAATGGACGCAAGTCATCAATTTTCTCACCTACACCAATAAAACGAATTGGTACATGGGTACGGCTTGCAATATTAAATAACACACCACCTTTTGCTGTACCATCCAGTTTAGTAATGGTTAGACCTGTAAGCCCTACTGCCTCATCAAACATTTCAACTTGGTTAATGGCATTTTGACCTGTACCTGCATCAACCACCAACATCACTTCATGTGGAGCTGTAGCGTCAATTTTTTGCATTACACGTTTTACTTTAGACAACTCTTGCATGAGGTGTCCTTTGTTATGTAAACGACCTGCGGTGTCTGCAATCAGCACGTCTACGCCTTTTGCACGAGCACTTTCAAATGCATCAAAAATAACTGAAGCAGAATCTGCACCATGACCTTGAGCCACAACGGCAATATTATTACGTTCACCCCAAATTTGTAATTGTTCTGTGGCTGCTGCACGGAATGTATCACCAGCAGCCAACATTACTTTTTTACCTTCACCTTGTAAGCGTTTCGCTAATTTACCAATCGTGGTGGTTTTACCCACACCATTTACACCAACAACCAAAATCACATACGGATTTTTATTGCTGTCGATATGTAGCGGTTTAACACGTGGTGCAAGTAATGCCACCAGTTCTTCTTGAAGCGCTTTATATAAAGAGTGCGAGTAAATTAAATCGCCACGTTCAGTACGTTCAGTTAAGTTCGCAATAATCGTTTTGGTTGCATCGACACCAATGTCAGCAACCAAAAGTTGCTCTTCAACTTCCTCTAAAAGTTCATCGTCAATTTCCTTCCCACCGATCAGGATATTCACCATGCCGTCTGCCAAGTTCTTACGTGACTTTGCTAGACCTTCTTTCATACGACTAAAGAAGCCGCCTTTCACCTTCGAGTCTTCAATTTCTGACTCTGTTTCTTGTAATGGAGCAGCAACTTCTTGCTGTACTTTCGGTGTCTCGATAATCGGCACATTTACCGCAGGTAAACTCGGTAGCGTGACATCTTCATCACCGATATCAGCATCAATCAAAAATTTATTCTGCCCATAAGATTGCTGTTGCATGCCGAATCCTTGAAAAGCACTGCGTTAAAAAACCGATTCTATCATAAGTTATCTTAAATTGAGTCGATACACGCCCGTCAGAGCGAAGCACACTAAAAAACAACATGTTGAACTTGCAATCAAAATTAACTTTAGGAAAACTAGATAGCTATAAAATGCATTTTAATGGATTCCTTTGTGTCCCATAAAAACAGATTTTCTCCTTGTTTTTTTAAAACTTTATTTCGCTCTGCGCTTCCTATCTGTGTCATCACTAGTTGCCTTTGGTCTGCACCCAATCTACATGCAGACACACGTACCCAATTAACACGTAGCACCTTTGAAACCACCCTTAAAAATGGTTTAAAGGTCATTATCCGTGAAGACCACCGTGCGCCGATGGTAATGACCCATATTTGGTACCGTGTGGGTAGTAGTGATGAGTCGGGCAATCTATTAGGGATCTCCCACGCGCTCGAACATATGATGTTTAAAGGAACCACCAAAGTTCCTAATGATGAATTTACACGTCTCAGCCGTATCTATGGCGGCAGCATCAACGCTGCAACCTTTACCAATTACACCAATTATTATCAGTTGTATCCTAAAGCCTACTTCCCTATGGCGCTGGAGCTCGAAGCGGATCGTATGAGTAATTTACGATTGCAACAACAAGATTTCGAGCCTGAAATTAAAGTGGTTATGGAAGAACGCAGACAGCGTACAGATGATAACCCTCGTTCTTTGGCTTATGAACGTTTCAAATGGATTTCTTATCCAACCAGTCACTATCGTCAACCCGTCATTGGACATATGAAAAATCTGCAAAACATCAAATTAGCAGATTTAAAACAATGGTATAAAGATTGGTATACCCCGAACAATGCCATTTTGGTGATTGTTGGTGATGTCGATGCCGAAGCAGCCATTCGTCAAGTTCAAAAATACTTTGGTGATATTCCATCACGCAAAACACCTGATCGTAACGATGTGAGGGAATTCGAGCGTGTGGGCTATCGTCATATGGAACTAAATTTACCCGTACAAGTGCCCAATTTGTATATGGCGTGGAATGTACGCTCACTGGCTACCGCCAAAAACCCACAAGATGCTTATGCACTCAATATTATTCGCAATATTTTAAACAGTGGGATCTCATCTCGCCTACAAGACAAACTGGTACGAGATAGAAAATTACTCACGGCTGTAAGCGTTTCTTATGATCCATACAATCGTGGAGACAGCTTGTTTACTATTTCAGCACTCCCTGCCGATGGAATCAAAATGGAACAAGCGCAAAAAGCCATACAAGATGAAATCGACACTTTAAAAACAGAATTAGTCAAAACACCTGAAGTTGAACGTATCACCACACGTTTTGTCTCCAATTTAATCTATAACCAAGATGACATCAGCAGCCAAGCCAAGACAATCGGCAACTTAGAAGTCAATGGACTCAGTTTCAGGCTAATGGACGAATTACCAAAACTATATGAAAACGTCAGCGCACAGGATATTCAACGTGTCGCAAATGCGTATTTTGTCCGAGAAAATTTAAGCACCATGTATCTACTTCCAGAACAGACGGAGGTTCCAACAACCTCAAATAAAACAGATCAAACAGTAAAATCCGCTCAAACGGAAGTTGTTATTCCAGAGCAACAAATCAGCTCAACCCAAAACACAGAAAGCGTCTTGTAAGGATTAGTGATGACTATTACGAAAATTTTATCCCTAAGCTTACTCACTGCGTTTGGCTCACTCCTCCATGCAGAAACTTATACGGAAAATGTTCCTGACCTCAACGATAACCCGAGCCAATTACAATCTATCCCAATGCTGCAAAGTTTAAAGAATTTACAGATTGATAAAGACTATCGAGCTCCGCTTGTTCAAGTGCTGAAAAACCGAAATGGCGTAAATAGCCTGTTTGTTGAGTCACAAGATTTACCCATGGTGGATATTCAACTGACCTTTAATGCGGGTTCTGCTCGTGATGAAGAAGTAGGAAAAGGCTTGTATGGTGTTACCAACATGGCTGCGCGTTTAATTGATGAAGGCACCGAAAAATACAATGCAACGCAAATTGCCTCAGTTTTTGACCAAACAGGTGCTCAATTTAGCGTACAAGCACATCGAGATATGTTTGTCGTTCGGCTACGCGTATTGTCAGACCCTAAAAAATTAGAACCTGCTTTAAGTATGATGATGGATGTGATTAAAAATGCGACTTTTAAAAACTCCAGTCTCAACTTAGCACTCAGCAATAACCAAGCTGGTCAAAAACAACTCCAAGAAAGTCCAAGTCGCTTAATGAATATTCGTTTCTATCGGGCTGTTTACGGCACACATCCTTATGCAGAACCAATTACAGGAACCAATGGCAGTATCAAAAAAATCACCCCAGACATTTTAAAGAAGTTTCGTAATCAATTTTTAGTTGCTCAAAACATGAATATTGCCATTACAGGTAAACTAAGCAAAAAAGAAGCACAAAACCTTGCAGAACGTATTTCTGGAAACTTAAACCAAGGTGAAAAAGCTAAGGCACTTGCACAACCAGAAGAAAAAAAAAGGCTTTGATATCATCCATCTTCCCTACAATTCCACCCAAGCCAACGTCATATTTGGACATTTAGGGACGACACGCGATAACAAAGATCGATTAGCCCTAGAAGTAGCCAATCGAATGTTTGGTGGTAGCGGTTTTAACTCAGTCCTCATGCAAGAGCTTCGTGTCAAACGTGGCTATACTTATGGTGCCTATAGTGCATTTAGCTTTAGCCAAGCACCCGGTATCTTTAGTTTTAGCTATGGAACACGTCAAGATCAGCTTATAGATAGTATTCGAGTGGCACATAAGGCCTTTAATGATTTTGTCAAAATGCCTATTGATCAAAAACAAATGGAAGAAACCAAAGCAGGCATGCTGCGTGCTTTTCCGAATAATTACAGCAGTAATGCAACGATCAATGCACAGCTTGGTCTATTGGGCTTTTATCAACAAGACCCAGATTATTTGACCCAGTACCCTAAATTATTGGAAAAAATAACTGTAGCTGATGTACAAAATGCGGTTCGTACCTACATGCACCCTGAAAATATGACGGTGATTGTGGTGAGCAAAACCTTAGATAAAAATGAAGTACAGCAGATATTAGAGGATAATGTACAAGCAACTCCAACCAAGATAATCCCTGCAACTAAGGCTGTTCCTCTGCCAAAGCCGGAAGTTGATGTGCCCGCACAGATTCCATCTGATAAGCATGCATCAATTTAAGATAAGCACCCACACGAATGCGATCTTGCTGTCTCAGCAGCATCGCCATTTCCTGTGTTTCAGGATAACTTTGCTGCAACGCAAGTCGTGACACGTTTTGGTATTGCTGTACAGAAATAGGACGATATAAGGCAATCACAGCCAATACCAAAATCACCACGATCATGACTGAAACAAAGATATTATAAATTTGCTCTAGCTGTATTTTAGATTTGAATTGAATAATTTTTTCTAAATCAATAGTCATACACTACCTCAGGTTCAAAGTAGTGTATGGCTGACGTTCAAGAAGTTCAAGTCACAGCGCTTAAAACTGCATCAGTCCACTGTTTCAGTCTGTGAGTTAGCTAAACAATTTAATGAATAATGGTACGTATCACCGCAAAATAAAGAATCAATGCAATAATCGCCAAAACGATAAATACTGCAAAAATACTCATTCCACCCTCTGCATGCGCAGGATGTAAATCATCATCATCGGCGATTTTGAGTAATTCGCCATTATATGCATTGTAAAATTCTAAGCGCTGTGCCTTATCTAAATCCCGTGTGAAATCATATACACGTTTGCGCTGTGCCAAACCAAAATCCCCTAAATGAATTTCTTGATGAAAAATTGCTTCATCAAGATTGCGACGATGTAGATGTGCCAACTCCACAATTTGCGCTAATGTCGGAGGATAATCTAAAGTTAAACCGTCTAAAACTCTTGTCATTTACTTCTCCTTATTATCTACAACTTCTTATGATAGTATTTTACTCACGAAAACAATTGTCCATTGTTTAATCATGTAAACTATAGCAAATTAGAAATATTTACGTGAATAGTTGACAATTCAAGATAATTGTAATATTAGTTTAATAATACTTAGTTAAATTAGTTAATAGGGCTAAAGAATGGGCCCTTAATGATCATAATTAGAATAATGGAGTTAAATATGATTCAACAATTCTCTCAACATGAACTCGAACATATATACGCAAATGCGGTAAACACAATTCAATCTCAAATGAACTTCAGCGATGCAGTTCATGAATTGGAAGATGCAGCTCGTGCTGGACATGGTAAAGCAGCGTTATTTTTGGCTGAACTTTATTATCAAGGCTTCCGCGTAGAACGTGACTCACTCAAAGCGCAATATTGGCAGAACATGGCCACCTTGCAAGCATAACAAAACGTCACTAAGGTGGCGTTTTTTACACCCTTCAACTTTTGACTACATAAATTCTTACAATCAAGTTCAAAGCTTACACAGCTTTTTCATAAGAATTTCCTACAATAGGAGCAACATCAACAACACGCTGCATATGATGTCTAAATTAAAGCAATATAAACCTATTCCAAAAGATTTATTTTTCAAAATTAGTATTTTAAAAACCATGATGTACTGTGGAGTCCTTTGGGGTCTCTACCACCAACAAGGTTGGGCAATGACCAGCGATCAAGATCATATTATCTTCCCGTTTTGGCTAAATGGCATTCAAGCGCATAAATATGCCAAAAAGCATTGGCCCAACTACACTCCACGACGCATTACACCAGAAGATTTGAGGCATCGCTATTACCGACATTGACACGCCTTAAGGTCATCCCTGCGTTGCATAGCTCAAGTCACATCCGTCTCAAGCTCACAACCTCACAAATGCGTTTATTCTTTTTTAACCAAGATAAGATTCAAATGGCATAAAACCCTCAGTGCATGTTTGACCTCTGCATGCACTGAAAAGTATTTGCTTTTTTCAAATTTCGCGCTAATTTAAATTAAACAAAAACTACTATAAAGGAATGAAAATATGACTACAGTTGCCCAAGTACTTAGAGACAAAGCTTATCAAGAAATCTACACCATCACCCCAGATGCGACTGTACTCGAAGCCATTTCCCTGATGGCACAAAAAGGCATTGGTGCCCTCGTTGTGACCCATGAAGGCACAGTTGTTGGGATTTTGTCTGAGCGTGATTACACACGTAAAATCGCCCTGATGGAAAGAACATCTTTCGATACCTCTGTCAGCGAAATTATGACTGGGAGCGTAATCACCGTGACAAGTGCAGCGACTGTCGAAGAATGTTTAGAACTCATGACAGATCGCCATTTACGTCATTTACCTGTCGTTGAGGAACAGAAATTAACCGGCTTAATCTCCATCGGCGACCTTGTAAAAGCAGCAATGGATGATCAACGCAAACTGATCGAACAACTTCAACAATATATTTCTGGCTAAACTCAAAAATCCCCCCTTGATAAGCTTTAAGGGGGAATTCCAAATATCAATAATTTATATAACTCACATTTTGTAATGACATACACATTACAAATTAATTACTTTTCTCAATTTCCATTCTTATGTTTGAATCCGCTTTAGATAAATTAGACCAACTAGATGCCATCATTTTAGAATTAGAACGCTTAATGTTATCGATGAAAGACAATGAGCTGCTGCAATACCACCGACGTACGATCAATTTAGAGATTGCATCTTCTATCACAGAAATTTTAGATGCAAAGGCAATTATTTATGCACTACATCCTGAGTTAATTTCAATTTCATCAAGCTTTGACCATATTTTTTATAAAAATTACGTCAAAAAATATCCCAGTTAAAAACTGGGATACTTCGAATATAGATCGGGCTATACAACTGCAAAAGATTTTTGCATCATCAACAGATGATGAGCAACTTAGTCTTTTTTTAATGGCAGTAATTAATTTAAACCTAATTTTTCAGCCACATAGTCTGAGTCTTTATCGCCACGGCCTGAAACGTTAACGACAATCTTCACATCTTTGGCAAGTTTTGGCGCTTCACGAATTGCCCAAGCAACCGCATGTGAACTTTCTAGTGCAGGAACAATACCTTCCACACGTGAAAGCGTCATGAATGCATCTAAACACTCTTGGTCTGTCGCTGTTGTATATTCAACACGGCCTAGGTCTTTTAACAAACTATGTTGTGGCCCCACTCCTGGATAGTCCAGACCTGATGCAATTGAATGCACTGGCAAAGGCTCACCCTGTTCATCTTCAAGGACATAACATGCCATGCCATGAATTTGACTTGGCTTACCCAATGTCAACGTCGCAGAATGCATATTGGTATCTAAACCATGGCCTGCAGGCTCAACGCCTACGAGTTTGACATCGGAGTCATTCAGGAATGCTGTAAATGCACCAACAGCATTGGATCCACCACCCACGCATGCAACGACATAGTCAGGATTTGCACCAAATCGATCATTGGCTTGAATTTTAATTTCATCACCAATAATGGACTGGAAGTCACGAACCATTTTCGGGAATGGATGTGGGCCAACCACTGAGCCAATCGCATAAATAAAATTGGTTGGATCTTTTAAATATTCTTCAAAAGCGCTATCTACTGCATCTTTAAGCGTAGCTGTACCACGAGTGACAGAGATTAGGTTGGCACCTAAAATCTTCATTTTCACCACGTTTGGATGTTCTTTTTCAATGTCCACTTGCCCCATGTGAATTTCACAAGGAATACCCACAAGTGCACATGCAGTTGCCAATGCTACACCATGCTGACCTGCGCCAGTTTCAGCAATCACTTTGGTTTTACCCATGTATTTTGCTAACAAAGCTTCGCCAAGGCAGTGGTTAATTTTATGCGCACCAGTATGGTTAAGGTCTTCACGCTTGAGGTAGATTTGTGCCCCACCTAATTTGTCAGACAAGCGCTTCGCATAAAACAATGGGCTTGGGCGTCCAACATAATGTGCAAACAACTCTTTCAATTCATTTTGAAATTCTTCTGTATGACGAATTTGCTCATAAGCAACATTAATGTCATCCATTGCCTGTTTTAAATCTGGTGGAATGAACTGCCCACCGTATTTACCGAAGAAACCTTCTTCATTAGGTAATGCGATACCATTAATTTGATGATCCATCATATTTCCTTCATGTTGTATGCAGAACAAAGACTTTTAAATACTATCCAATTTTGAAAATAAGAAACAATGCAAAATTGGAGTAAGTAATATAAACATCATTGATAAGAAAAGTATCGTTTTTAAAGCTTTAGCGCGCTAAATATTTCGTCATATCTTCCACTCCTTTTAGAGTCATCGGGAACATATGATCTTCAAAGATGTGTTTTATCGCAGCTATGGTTTGGGTGTAATGCCAATAACTTTCTTCTTCGGGGTTTAACCATGCTGTTTTATCAAAGTGATTGCGTAAGCGCTGTAACCACACCTGACCCGCTTCATCATTCATATACTCCACAGAACCACCTACAGAGTTCAATTCATACGGTGCCATACTCGCATCACCGACAACGATGACACGGTAATCTCGCCCATAGGTATTGAATAGATCCCATGTATTCATACGCGTGCTTGAACGGCGAATATTATCTTTCCACACATAGTCATATAAGCAGTTATGAAAATAGAAATACTCTAAAGTTTTAAATTCAGTTTTTGCAGCGGTAAAGAGCTTCTCACATTGGGCAATATGTGAATCCATAGAACCCCCCACATCAAACAGCATCAATACTTTAATGCGGTTACGTCGTTCTGGAACCAATTGCACATCCAAAATACCCTGTTTGGCAGTTTCACGAATGGTTCCGTCGATATCTAGCTCTTCTGCTGCACCTTGGCGGGCAAATTTACGCAAACGACGCAAAGCCATCTGCATCTGACGACTACCGAGAATCTGCTCATCATCTAGGTTTCGGTATTGACGTTGTTCCCAAACTTTCACCGCAGATCGTTTACGACCAGGCCCACCGATACGCACACCTTCAGGATGGTCACCATAGGCACCAAAGGGCGAGGTACCGCCCGTACCGATCATCCGATTACCACCTTGATGCTTTTTATGCTGTTCGCGTAAACGCTCTTCAAGCATTTTCATCAGTTCTTCTAATGATCCAGCTTTTTTTAGTTCTTCTCGTTGTTCAGGTGTCAAATGCTTTTCGATGAGCTCTAGATCAAACCAATCCTTTGGCAGTTTATGCACGTGATTTAATAGTTCATCCAAATCAAAGGTGGCAATACCGTCAAAATAGTCTTTCATTGCACGGTCGAACTTATCAAAGTAACGTTCATCTTTGACCATGACGGTTTTTGCAAGCTGATAAAATTCATTTTGATCTGCAAAGACTAGCCCTGCTGCCACTGCTTGGTTCAAGTCAATCAATTCACGAGTTGAAACAGGAACACCGTATTTTCGAAGGGTATAAAACAATCGCACAAACATAGGCGAATAAAATCCAATAAAAATTAAATATCAGGAGGTCAAATCCAGTGTGAATGCATGTGATCTTGTTATTTCATCTGCAACTGAGTCTTGCCTTACATCCACCATTATGAAAAATTGATCCTTACAAGTAAAGCCAAAAGCTTTTACTGCGTGTTCATATACGTTGCCCTACTACCCAAAGAAACACATACAGCATGATTTATTCGCAAGTCGCATTTCTATTGTTAAGCGATTGTTTAAGAGTTTCATATTTGTGCTGAACATTGAGGCGATCTTGCTGCAACTGTTCAATAGATACGATTTTATGAAAACCTTGATGGTTTCTATAGCGGTTAAAATCGCTTAGGTTCAAGATCACAAAATCATAGTATTTCAGCTCAAGTGCAGTTGCAGCACAGGCCTTTTGCTGAATGGCCGTTTGAGCTGCGAGATGATCTGATTGATCAATGAGCTTTTCTTTAAGTTGATGTTCTGCAACTTGCGCCCAATACGCATCCTGGAGTAGCTGTTGATGCTGCTGATCAAACTGAGCATCATCCATCGCATAGCTATACCCAGATAAATACAAGCTCGCAGCCAACAAGAGTACGGTCGGCTTTAATCTCTTAGTTACAGCTATGTGTACTTGAGATAAGTATGCGCTTGTCTGCATAATTCACCTTTATATTTTTTAGTGCTCAAAATAAAAGCCGGATAACCGGCTTTTAAATCTTTGATAGAATTTATATCAATTAACGACGTGACATAAATGCTAGACGCTCAAGTAATTGCACATCTTGTTCATTCTTAATCAAGGCACCATAAAGTGGTGGAATTGATTTCGATTTATCCGTATTTCGTAAAATATCTTCTGGCATATCATCCGCCATCAGCAAACTCAACCAATCAATCAACTCAGAGGTTGAAGGCGGTTTCTTTAAACCCGGAATTTGACGTAATTTAAAGAAGATTTGTAGTGCTTCAGAAACCAAGGTACTTGAAATATTTTCAAAATGTACATCGATGATTTCACGCATGGTTGCTTCGTCAGGGAATTCAATATAATGAAAGAAACAACGACGCAAGAAGGCATCTGGAAGTTCTTTTTCATTATTTGAAGTAATGATCACGATTGGACGTTGTGTAGCCGTAATTGTCTCACCCGTCTCATACACAAAGAATGACATTTTATCGAGTTCATGCAGCAAATCATTAGGGAATTCGATATCTGCTTTATCAATTTCGTCAATTAGAAGTACACAACGTTCTTCACTGGTGAACGCTTCCCAAAGTTTACCCGGCTTAATATAGTTTTTGATGTCATAAACACGATCATCACCCAACTGACTATCACGCAGACGAGATACGGCGTCGTACTCGTACAAACCTTGTTGAGCCTTGGTCGTCGATTTAATATGCCAAGTAATGAGCTTAAGCCCTAAGCTTTCAGCCACTTGTTCGGCTAAAAGTGTCTTACCTGTCCCCGGCTCACCTTTAACCAAAAGTGGCTTTTGCAATGAACGTGCAGCTTTTACTGCAAGTTTTAAACTATCGGTCGCAATATATTGATCTGTACCAGTAAATTGTTGAGTTTCAACAGACATGACATAACCTTATTTTTTTATTTAAAGCGGTGAAATTTTCTTGTTTACAACGTGCTGTGGTTTCGCTGCATTGTATTTTGTCCAAAAATAACCGAGGACTAAACCAATACCCACCACAAAGAGAATCAACGATAGATTCAACCAAACCAATGACTGATCTTTTGTTAATACACCAAAAATCAAACCAAAAATCGCAGGTGCGATTGCTGCATTTGAACCTTCAGAAACGGTTGGTGTTAATAAAATAGCAAATACGATAAGCCAACCAATGGCACCGATCGTTTTGGGTAAGCGCTTCATCAGCCCATACCAACACAACAAAGCAATTACAGCCCCACCTAGGTAAACCGTAATTGCAATACTGCTTTCAGGAATTGAGTCCAATACCGATACTACACCATTCATTTTCACAACTCCTGAATTAACTTAAGCGCCGCGCAAGCCTTCTGGCTCAACCGCATTTGGGTCAATTAAACCTTCTGGAGGCATCTGAATAAAGAATCCTTTTGTTTCAATAGAATCTATGACGTGTAATACGTTCACACGTGCAAGTTTGCGTGATTCACTGAGTTCTAGATCCATGACAAATGTGGCACGACCAAATGCTGTACGTAAAGCATCAGGCATTACTGCAAGCGGATCTGTCGCTTCAGTTTCGTTTTCATTAATTTTAGGACGAGCAATATAAAGATACATTTCATCTTTTTTGCTCGATTTGTAGATAGAACAGTACATAATTGAATCAATACTCATTAAACGCAAGGCAAAGGATACATCAAAAAAAAGACTGATACATTAGTGTTTATTAACGCATCAGTCGTGAATTTGTATAAGTGATAGTTCTTTAATCAATCAGAACTTATTCCATCACTTTCATTTGACCAGAAAGATAGCTTTCATCGGCATGCAGTACTTCAATTAAAGGCTTCGTCAGCAAATCATAGCGCCAGCCCAACAAATAGCTCGGTAAATCTTGTTCATCATTATGAAAAACCACATGCTGATACAAAGCATTTAACCATTTTTTACGCATTAAAACTTCTTTAGGCACAGAGGTTTCTTGTACTGCACGCTGAATGACTGTATCGACGCGCGAACCAATATCCTGAGACGAATGACGAATTGGACGTGCCATACGCAGCGGCCATTCAGCTTGTTCTGGTAAAAACTTCAACAAATCTAAAATAATTTTACCATGCTCACGCACAATGTTCGGACGAATGTCTTTCACTGCACTCAATTGAAAATTATTTTTTGGATTTTTTTCAACCATATCAATGATGGTTGAGTTTTTAAGAATAAAGCTACGTGGCTGATTTAAGGCTTTCACCATTTGCTCACGCCAAACGGCCAATTGCTGAATTTGCATGAGCTGTCGACGTGAATGTCGATAATTACCAATATCGTGATACAGCATATGGATCGGCGTTTCAGTGCCGATTTCATATGTTAAATTTTTGCAGTCCTCAAGCACACAATTTAATAAACTTTTCGCAGCCAACTCATTTTGAATCGTTTGGCTTAAATTCATTAAATAATGTACATCATTCGCTGCATAGTTCAATTGCTCGGCACTGAGTGGACGGGCCAACCAATCTGAACGTGTCTGATCTTTATCTATATCTACATCGAGCATAGTTTTTAAGGCATTTTGATAGCTGACTTGTAAGCCATGCCCTAAAAATGACATCCCAACTTGGGTATCAAAGACATTTTCTAAAGACTTATGCTGTGCATAGTGATAAATCAGGTCGATATCTTCACTACATGCATGAAAAATGTTTTGCTGAGCTGCAAATAATTTTTGCCAGAATTGGCTTAAATCGAGGGTTGTACCATCTAGTAAATACACCTGATTTTGTACATTAATTTGGAAAAGTCCAAGTTTGGGCCACAGGGTATCTACTTTTATAAACTCGGTGTCGAGTCCGTAAATCGAGCTTTGGTCCATAAGATTTAAAACAGAATTTAAATCTGGCTGATTTTGAATGAATTGATACATAAGTTGCTGAGTCTAATTTTAGATGCTCTATGAGCTTATATTAACTGATATATATTATTTATCTATAAGGAAAAACGTTATTTTAGTGACTTATTTCCTTTAATTGGCTTTTTTATTCATTGTAAACAAAAACTTTAATCGTTATTAAGTATAAATAATTAGGTGAAAATTATACAAAGCGAAACGAGTTTCGCTCTATAGTTACTTCATTCGCATTCGGTTATGCACGGCCTGACTTAAAGTATGACTATCCACATATTCAAGCTCACCACCCTGTGGTACACCCTGTGCAATACGGGTCATTTGTATTGGTAAATGCTTGGTCGCTTCAACCAAATAATGTGCTGTCGCTTGACCTTCTACCGTTGCATTGGTCGCCAAGATCACTTCCTGCACTTTACCATCACTTAATCGTTGAATTAAATATGGGATACCAATTTCGTCGGGGCCAATACCGTCGAGTGGCGACAAATGTCCACCCAATACATGATATTTCCCTCTAAAACTGCCACTTTGCTCGATTGCCATGACATCTGCGGGAGATTCAACCACACAAAGCAGTTGATCATCACGTTCTGACGAGACGCATATGTTGCACACTTCATCTTCAGTCAATGAATGGCAAATTGAACATTCATGAATATAGTTAGTTGCTTCAGTCAAGGCATGTGCCAGACCAACAGCACCCTCCCTATTTTTCATGATTAAGTGCAGTGCCATTCGTTGAGCCGACTTTGGCCCAACGCTTGGCAAAATACGCAATGCCTGTACAAGTTGATCAAAACGATCACTAAACATTTAACGTATTCCTTAGAATAAACCTGAAAGGCCAGGTGGAAGCCCCATACCCGAGTTTGCAGATTTCAGTTTTTCTTCTGAAATCACTTCAGCTTGACGTGAAGCATCATTCATTGCCGCTGCAATTAAATCTTCAATCATATCTGCATCATCTTGAAGTAGTTCAGGATTGATTTCAATACGTTTCACCACATGACGCGCAGTCATAGTAACTTTAACTAGACCACCACCTGCTTCAGCGTGAACTTCAACTTGTGCAAGCTCTTCCTTGGCTTTTTTAATGTTGCTCTCAACTTCTTTTTGCATGCGTTGAGCTTGCTGCATGAGCATATTAATGTTCATAAAAATCTCCGAACAAAACTGATGAATTCACTTTAGATAAGATCTAAACCGCGTGAAAGATCGCGAATAATATCATTAATATCTTCTAAACCAACAGATACGCGAATTAAACCTTCGCTAATCCCTGCTGCTTTTTTCGCTTCTGCAGACATTCTGCCATGAGAAGTCGTTGCAGGATGGGTAATTGTTGATTTTACATCACCCAAGTTACTTGTAATAGAAAGGAACTTGGTATTATCAATCACGGTCCAAGCACCTTCACGTTCGCCTTTGGCAACAAACGACACAACTCCGCCAAAGCCTTTTTGTTGCTTTTTCGCCAACTCATGACCTTCGTGATTTGGAAGTCCCGCATAGTACACTTTTTCAACATTCGGGTGTGCATCTAACCATTCAGCTAAAGTTTGAGCACTTGCACAGTGGGCTTTCATACGTAAGCTTAAAGTTTCTAGGCCTTTCAGGAAGATCCATGCATTGAATGGACTCATCGAGTTACCCAGTGTACGAATAACACCTGTAATCTCTTCCATCAATTTTGCACTACCTACAACAGCACCACCGAGCGCACGACCTTGACCATCAATATATTTTGTTGATGAGTAGATCACGAGGTCCGCACCAAATTTAATCGGTTGCTGTAACACCGGTGTACAGAAAGTATTATCGACTGCAAATAATGCCCCATGCGCATGTGCAATATCAGCAATGGCTTGTAAATCCCCTACTTGAGCTAATGGGTTTGACGGTGTTTCAATAAACAATAAGCGTGTAGTTGGACGAATCGCTTGTTTCCAAGCATCTAAATCTTCCAAATCAACAAAAGTAACGTCAACACCAAATTTGATGACGTATTTTTCAAACAGAGAAATGATCGAACCAAAGACAGCACGTGAACACACCACATGATCGCCAGCTTTCAAATATGCCAAAGTGATCGCGTGTACGCCCGCCATACCTGAACTTGTCGCAACAGCGGCTTCAGCACCATCCAAAACAGCTAAACGTTTTTCGAACGCTTGTACAGTTGGATTGGTATAACGTGAATAGGTATTGCCTTCAATTTGACCTGAAAATTTTGCTGCGGCATCTGCTGCACTTTCACAAACAAATGATGAAGTCAGGAAAATTGGCTCGCTATGTTCACCCTCAAAAGTACGAATATGACCTGTACGAATCGCTAAAGTCTCTAATTGGTATTCGATGTCGTCTTGTTGGCTCATCTGTATTACTCAGTCGCGAAGAACTGCCTTTGTGAAGAATTGCCAATATTTTGAGCGTCTAAGCTATTTAAGGTCAAGGTAAAATACGAAATTATCGCTTAGACTTCGACCAATCCTACAAGGGCTTAGGCAATTGACAGTTATGCATCCTTTCAAGCAGAAATTTCTGGCGCAGCAAAAGAAAATTAAACACCTGTCTACACGTGTGTTTAATGCAAAATCGCTGGTCCTTTCTCAATCGACACCCTATGAAGTAATTACTGAATATAAACATGCAAAAGTTCGGTATTACGCTTCGCCTGATCGTAAATACAAAGAACCCTTAGTGTTTGTTGCTCCACTGGCCATCAATATGGCGATTTATGATTTGTATCCATATCGCTCATTGGTGAAACATTTTCAACACAGTGGCTTTGATGTCTATTTGTTGGAATGGGGAAAATTAAACTATCAAGATCGATTCTTAAATTTTCTATCGTTTATTGATGATGTGATTCCACATTGTATTGATCAAATTTGTAAACATGCAGATAGTCGATACATCTCACTACACGGTTGGAGCATGGCTGGAGTCTTTGTCACGCTGTATACCGCATTACATCAACCTGAACATGTTAAAAATCTAATGGTGATGGGCGCACCGATTGATAGCTATGCTTCAGGTCGTATCGGAAAGTTATTTCAAAAAACCAATCGCTTGCTTTCACGTAGTAAGAATTTACAAGATACGGTCTACACTGGGAAAATTCCTAAACATTTTATCCATACACCGGGCGTACTCAATGCAATTGGATTTAAAATCGTTGATCCACTGGGTTGGTTCAAAAGCCAAAAACAATTTCTATCTAACTTAGACAATCTACATGACCTGTATGAGCATGCAACCATGGGCGATTTTCTCAATCACATGATTGACTATCCGGGTGGGATTAACCAAGACATGGTGTTCAATGTTTGGCTACAAAATCCACTTAAAAACGGCATTATTCAATTGAAAGATAAAGTTATTAAATTAAAAAATATCCACTGCTCTTTATTGATTGGCGCGGGTTCTACCGATCAAATCGTTACTGCCGATGCAGCAAGTCCTTTAGGCGAATTGACAAGTAGTCAAGATGTCACGTTTACTCTCATTCCCGGCGGTCACCTCGGCCTGATGTCGAGTCAAAAAAGTGCCAATCAATTTTGGCCAACTTTGACCCAGTGGCTTACACAAAGATCCAGTTTATTGAAATAAAAAATTTAGAGGGTAAAGATGATTCAGTCAGTTGCATTTATCGGATTGGGCGCAATGGGTTACCGTATGGCAGCGCACCTACCAAAACAGTTCGACACGGTTTATGTCTGGAATCGAAACTTTACCAAGGCAGAGCAACATGCTGCTGAATTTGGTACGCAAGCGGTTGCATTAGAGCAAGCAGTACAAGCGGATGTTGTTTTTTCATGCCTACCCACCAGCCAAGATGTTGAAAATTTAATTGCGAGTGTGACGCTGAAATCAGGCTCGATTTGGGTCGACTGTACCAGCGGTGTGCCAGAATCTGCAAAAAAACTCGCTTCAGCCTTAAAGCAACAAAACGTTTCGTTCTTAGACGCCCCTGTGAGTGGACAAACCATTGGCGCTGAAACGGGAACATTAACCGTCATGATTGGTGGTGACGCAGCAGCCTTTGAACGTGCATTACCTGCGATCCAAACATTTGGCAGACTGATTAAACATGTGGGTGAACCGGGTGCGGGTTTTGCCGTGAAAGCTGTAAACAACATGTTAATGGCTGTAAATCTTTGTGCAGTTGCTGAAGGATTCACCACCTTAAAAGCGCATGGCGTAGACTTACATGAGGCACTCGATTGTATTAATGCGTCGAGTGGTAAAAGTAATGTGACCGAAACGGTTTTACCGCAGCGCGTACTAAACCGTAGCTTCCCATTAACCTTTGCACTTCCATTACTTGCAAAAGATACGGGAATTGCTGTTGATCTAGTGCGCCAAGCAAAACTTTCAGCCCCTGTGCTCTCTTTGACGCAAAATTTAATCCAAGCAGCAAGCGATCAAGCTGAAGAAAACAGTGATTTTTCAAGCGCTATGATTATGTATGAAAAATGGAGTAAAATTACAATTGAGTAATAACTCGCCATTGAATAACGATAAATAACCATCATATTGTACTCTAGTGTCATAACACACATTGTTACAAATGACAGAGGAAACTCGCATGAACAAATTTACCCTTGCAACTTTGCTAGGTGCTGTAACTTTAATCGGGGCTTCTACTGCTGTTTTAGCATCTGAGCAAGAATGCCAAAAGTTGAAAAATGACCATGACGTGATTTATGCATCGAAAGGTTTTTGCTTTAAAGATCCTGACGCTAAAGCGAAGTTTGGCAATGACAATTGCTACACAACTAAGCCTAAATTTTCAGAAAAAGAGCAACAACGACTTGACGCGATCAAAGATCGTCAGAAAGAATTGAACTGTAAATAATTACGATTCAATTCGCTCAAGGAATTTAGCAATGACTTATGATGATCAAAATATTTTTGCTCGGATTTTACGTGGAGAACTTCCTGCGTTTAAAGTCTATGAAGATGATCAAGTACTCGCTTTTATGGATGTCATGCCACAGGCTGAAGGTCATACGCTCGTAATTCCTAAAATCCCTGCTATTACACTGCTTGATTTAGATCCAGAAGCGGCTGCTTCTACCATTCAGGTTGCTCAAAAAGTTGCGAAAGCAATGGAAAAAGCTTTAGACGTGAAAGGTATCGTATTGATGCAGTTGTCTGGCGCTGCTGCGGGTCAAACTGTTCCGCACGTGCATTTCCACCTAATTCCGACTTCAGTGCATGAATTAGGTAAACATGCCTCACAAATGGGCGATATGGAAAAAATTAAAGCCATTGGCGAAAAAATCAAAGCAGCACTTTAAGTTCAATTGAGTTTAAAGTGATGATCAATGGAGCTTCGGCTCCATTTTTTATGTCTCGAATATTATCCCAAGAACTTTTAGCTGCAAAATTTACTGTTCAATACAACTCTAAGCATTTAATAAATATTAATTTTTATAAGTATAAAAGCAATTTAAACCAAAAATCACCTTTCACCGTTTTGAAATATTTCCTTAATAGAACTGTCTTATTTGTAATGAATACTTAGCGCCATTAGATAGCGAAATTACTTCTAGCCAAGCTACTGATAAAACATATTGATATGACTGGAAAAGTCTTCTGGAGCTTCAAATGAAAAAAACTCTATGTGCATTAGCAATCGGGGCAACAATTCTTACACCAATGATGGCGTCTGCTGCAGATGTAAAAATTTATGGCCGTGCACATGTCTCTCTTGACTATCTAGATGATGGTAAAGATTACAACGAAGTTGGTCTTTCTTCTAACGCTTCACGCTTAGGCTTCAAAGTAGATCAAAAAATTAATGATGACCTCAACGTATTCGCTCAAATTGAGCAAGAAGTAAACTTTGCAAGCGGTAGCCAAGACAGCAAAGGTGTAGATTTTTCAACACGTGACACATTCGTGGGTTTAAAAAGTTCAACTTATGGTCAAGCACGTGTAGGTCGTTTTGACAGCCCATTTAAAGTCGCACGTAGCCCTGTGAACTTCTTCGGTGACATGGTTGGTGACGTTCGTAACGTAACACGTGTAGGCAACTTAAAATTTGATGAACGTAATGAAAACACCATTGAATATAAATCTCCAAAATTTGGCGGTGGTTTCAATGTATTAGCTGCAATGTCGATGCATTCAGGTACACAAATTGACCGTGAAGCAGATGGCGAAGGCAAAGATGATAACAAAGCCTATGACCTTGCTCTAACCTATAAAGAAGGCCCAATTGATTTTGCAGCAGCATACGAAAAGTATGATGAAAATGCAGCAAACGCAGCAGGTGGCGCAAGTCGAGATGCATTCCGTATTGCCGGTGCATATAAGTTAACTGAAGAATTTAACTTGGGTGCTTTATACCAAATTGCTAAACACGACAACGATACAGCCAACCCAGATGCTCAAGTTTTCGGTGTTGCTGGCGAATATAAAGTAACGCCTAAAACCTCAGTACGCGGTGAATACTTCTACCGTGACGTAGATGCTGATGATGCTAATGCAAGCTTGATCGGTGTGGGTGTAGAACATAAGTTGGATAGCACTTTACGCGTATACGGCAACCTAGCAACTGTGCTTAACGACAAAAACTCTAAACTTAACCCTTGGAAAGAAGGTCGTAGCTTCGGTAACGGTATCGCAGGGATCGGTGATGAAAATGCAACTGCACTTTCTCTTGGTCTGCGTTACGACTTCTAAGCTGCAATATCTCCCCCAAAAGACATACTCCGGTATGTCTTTTTTTTACTCAAATATAGTGTCTCAAGACTAAAATAAGCTAAGTTCATCATGTATCAAATATTTAAAAAGTATTTAAAAAACTTAGTCCAGCCTCTTTAACATTAACCATATAGAGATCGTTTAACAGCACTACATGAATAGCCCTTTTTTTTAGCAAAACTTAAACATAACAAATAAAAATCTTATTCACTCAATAAAGATTCTCATTATTAATAATGTAACTTTTAGTAAATATAGTAAATTAGTCAGAATTTAAAATATAAATATAAGCGTTTTAGTCGGATTTGAAATAATTAAACACAAGTGTTTTAGTCAAGTATTTAAAATAAAAAAATTAGTTTATTTTTTAACTATCAAACACTATAAGTAATTGTATTTAAATTACTTAATAATATATTTTTATTTTAACTGTTCAACCTAATTGCTTTTTGTATATATTTGTTAATAATATAGTACAAGTTTAAAGAATAGGCTTATCTCCATGAGCTTAAAATTCAAAGATTTAAATCGTCGTGTGGTCAGAGAAATAACCGCAATACTAATAATTAAAGTGATTATTTTAATGATCATTAAGAACATCTGGTTCGACGCCCCTACTATCCCTAAAAACTTTGACAATCAAGTTGCCGAGCATATTGCTGGCAGTCCTTCCCAAATCAAGGAGACACGTTGATGATTTCTGAAAGCGTGGTCGATCTTTCGCGGTTCCAATTTGCAATGACCGCGATGTATCACTTTATTTTTGTTCCACTGACTTTAGGTCTGGCTTTTATTCTTGCCATCATGGAAACCACTTATGTGATTTCTGGCAAAGAAATTTATAAAGACATGACTAAATTCTGGGGAAAACTCTTCGGTATTAACTTCGCATTAGGTGTTACTACTGGTTTGACCATGGAGTTTCAGTTCGGTACTAACTGGGCGTATTACTCACACTATGTCGGTGATATTTTCGGTGCACCATTAGCCATTGAAGGTCTGATGGCATTCTTCCTTGAATCAACATTTATTGGTTTATTCTTCTTCGGCTGGGATCGCCTATCTAAAGTTCAGCATTTGGCTGTAACTTGGTTAGTTGCACTTGGCTCGAACATGTCTGCACTATGGATTTTAGTAGCCAATGGTTGGATGCAAAACCCAGTCGGTTCCGCTTTTAACTATGAAACTATGCGTATGGAAATGGTGGACTTCGGTGCACTGATTTTCAACCCTGTAGCTCAGGTTAAATTCGTACATACCGTATCTGCTGGTTATGTGACTGGCGCAATTTTCGTACTAGCCATTTCAAGTTACTACTTATTAAAAAAACGTGACTTGCCATTTGCTCGTCGTTCATTCGCTATCGCTGCAATCTTTGGTTTAGCTTCTACACTTTCGGTGATCTTACTGGGTGATGAATCTGGTTATGAAATTGGTGATGTACAAAAAACTAAACTTGCTGCGATTGAAGCTGAATGGGACACTCACCCAGCTCCAGCGCCATTTACTTTGTTTGGTATTCCAAATAAAGAAACTATGTCTACTGACTACGCGATCAAAATTCCTTATGTCATGGGGATTATCGCAACACGTTCAACTGACAAAGAAGTAACAGGTATTAAAGACCTGATCGTACAACACGAAGCGCGTATTCGTAACGGTATGGTGGCTTACTCACAGTTAGAACAACTTCGTGCAGGCGATACGTCTCCTGAACTTAAAGCAGCATTTGCTGAGTCTCAAAAAGACTTGGGCTATGGTTTGCTTCTGAAAAAATACACAGACAAAGTGGTCGATGCTTCTGACGAACAAATCAAAGCTGCTGCAAAAGACACTATTCCACATGTTCCAAGCTTGTTCTGGGCATTCCGTGCAATGGTTGCTTCTGGCTTCTTAATGCTCCTTCTGTTCGTACTGGCTACCTTTGCTGTCGGTAAACGTAATGCAGAAAACAAACCATGGTTATTGAAATTTGCCTTGTTTGCACTTCCACTCCCTTGGATTGCTGCGCAAACAGGTTGGTATGTTGCCGAAGTTGGTCGTCAACCATGGACCATTGGTGAAGTCCTACCTACACACCTTTCAGCTTCTAGCTTAAGTACAGGTGATGTATGGGGTTCTATCCTTGCATTGGCAGCGTTCTACACTGTACTGCTGATCATTGAAATGTACTTAATGATTAAATTCTCACGCCTTGGCCCAAGTTCTCTACATACTGGTAAATACCACTTCGAGAAACTTGAAGCTGCAAAAAAGGCAAATGAGGAGGCTCAAGCATGATCGAATATGAATTACTCAAAATCATTTGGTGGGTCTTAGTCGGTGTCCTACTGATCGGCTTCGCCCTCACCGATGGCTTCGATATGGGCTCAATGGCGATCATGCCATTCGTAGGTAAAAAAGACGAAGAACGTCGTGCGGCAATCAATACGATTGCCCCACACTGGGACGGTAACCAAGTTTGGTTTATTACTGCCGGTGGTGCACTGTTTGCAGCATGGCCAATGGTATATGCAACTGCATTCTCAGGCATGTACTGGGCACTGTTACTGGTACTCTTCGCCCTCTTCTTACGTCCAGTCGGTTTTGACTACCGTTCTAAACTCGAAAATACCAAGTGGCGTAATTCTTGGGACTGGGGTTTAGCAATTGGTGGTGCCGTTCCTGCCCTCGTATTTGGTGTTGCGTTTGGTAATATGTTCCTCGGTGTACCATTCACTATGGACGAAACTGTTCGCTCGACTTATACAGGTAGTTTCTTTGCGCTGCTTAACCCATTCGCTTTAGTTTGCGGTATCGTGAGTTTATCTATGCTTTGCGCACACGGTGGTGCATGGCTCATGCTTCGTACAGACGGCGACCTACGTGCTCGCTCAGCAAAAGCGACTCAGCTTATGGGTATCGTATTCTTGGTTTGCTTCTTACTTGCAGGCGCATGGTTATACTTCGGTAATATCCAAGGCTACACATTAGTGCAACCATTTGACACGAATGGCGTTGCTAACCCATTGGCTAAAGAAGTGATCACCAATGCCAATCCAGGTTGGATGAACAATTATAGTATTTATCCTATTACTATGATTGCGCCAATCATGGCAATTTTAGGTGCTTTGATCATTATCCTTGCCGCAGGTAAAGGTAAAGCAGGTTTTAGCTTCCTTGGTTCAAGCTTGGCAGTCATTGGCGCAATCTTAACTGCTGGTTTTGCATTGTTCCCTTTCCTTATGCCATCGAGCATCAACCCAACTGTAAGTTTGACTATGTGGGATGCGGTATCAAGTAAAAACACCCTGACTGTGATGACAGTTGCCGCGTGTATTTTTGTCCCAATTATCCTGTGCTACACAACTTGGTGTTACTACAAGATGTGGGGTGTGGTCACAAACAAACATATTGAAGAGAATTCACACAGCCTATACTAAGGCTGTGTCTAAGGAGAAAAGACGATGTGGTATTTTGCTTGGATTCTCGGTATTTTGATGGCATGTTTTGCAGGTGTACTTAGTGCGCTTTACATCGAACATCATCAAGATCTAGATGAGGAATAACAAATGACTGATGCTGCTGTAGAAAAATCACTTGTAGAAAAGAAGCCAAATAAATTTGCAATGGTCATTTCCTGCCTGTTAGCTTTTCCTTTGGCAGCCGTGTTACTTGTACATCCTGCTGCCATGCTGGATGACAATGGTGGATATAGCCATCGAGCGCTGATGTTCATCATGATAGGTATTTCAGGTGGTTTTGTGCATGGTGTGGGTTTTACACCACACCATTGGTTCTGGAAATGGCTTTTTAGCCCCTTCCTCGCTTGGCCACTAATGTTGTGGGGCTATTACACGTGGTTCCTACATTAATTAATATCTAAATAAAGCCCTCAATTGAGGGCTTTTTTTATGTTTGCCTTAAAGCGCTGATTTTTCAATGCAGATTAATAAAACAAAATATTATAAATTTTTATTAAAAATTAAACATTTTCTAACATTTGATTATACATATTAGCGCCCGCAAAGTTGCATCGCCGCTGCATGGCCTTTAGCATGCTCTGCACCTGAATTGGAGTTATATAATGAAAACTAAAACCTTTTTAGCTACAGCATGCATTATTGCCAGTACTTACGCATCTGCAGAAGAAGCAAAAAAAGGATGGCTGTCAAAAGCTATTGATAAATGGAATACCTTGGGGCAGCTGACAGATAAGGATTTTGAACAGTATCCGACGGTGCAGGAATTTTTCCAAGCCAAGTATAAAAATCCGCGCACCATCACCATGAATAACGTATCTTACGGTGCAGGCACCATTATGTGGGAACGCGCAAACACCTATTGTGCGCGTGACGGCGGTGAATTTGTACAAATTAAAAGCCATCCATCACCGCTGATTCCTTATAAAGGCTCTGAGGTGCTGTCTACGCCGAATCTGCAAAAATACTACGGCTTATTCCAGTGCAAAAATATCAAAAACAGCTGGAAAGTTTACTTTGACCATCAGAACGAGCGTATTTTCCAGCATCCGTCTCCAAACACGGCTTCTGACGTCAGCTTCAATTTCGAATAATCGTTATGTATAGAAAAAATCAAAATATGCAAAAAACATTATTGTTTCTTGCCGCAGCAGCCGGGCTATCCGGCTGCCAAGTCACAGGGGAACGCGGCAGCCTCTATCAAAATGTGCTGGGCGGCTTCGGGCCTAAAACCCAGCATATCCAGCTCAACCCAGAACTGAACAGTTTTTCCCTGACAGTACCACTCTCGGCTTATAATGAATTGGATTTAAACAAAGGGCTGATCAGCAATGCCCCGTTCTTCAACCAGTTAAAACAAGACCGTTACTGGAGTGTGCACCATATTTATGACGCGCAATTCCGGCGCCTGGCGCAAGACCGGGTTAAAATAAAAGTCTGCAATACGGTCAGCGCTGATCACCGCCGCAGCGCCAACGATTCCAGTTCCTGCGCAGATATACAGATGCGCGTCGCATACGACAGGCTGAGTGATGGCGTACGCATGACCTTCAAGCCTATTACGGCCGATATCAGCACAGAAGACTTCGGCTTCTTTATCAAAAACTCAGCGCCGGAATTATTTAAAAATGCCGAGCAGCTGAACACTGCAACCCTGATTAAAACCTTCGGCTATGAAGATGCGCTGACAGTCAGCAGCAAACGCACGATTTCCAGCCTCAGCAATGTGCTAGTAAAAAATGGCTATACCGTTACTACTCAGGATATTGCCAATGAAAAAATTTACTTAAGCTCATTTGAGCTTAAATCGGCTGACGCGAAGGTCTTTTCCATCTTGAACTGTCGCACCGCTGCCGCCAAAAACGGTTCCAGCACCAGCTGCAAATATGCCCTGTTCAGCCCCTATGCCATCAGCGACTATCGAATTTACAACAAAGAAATAGCCAGAAAAATCAATCAGCTATTCAACTAAACCCAAAGCCGGCATGAAGCCGGCTGTTTTTATCCGCTTAGCCGGCGCCAGCCCAGATACTGACAGATTATGCTTGCGGGCGCTTATGAGCGCTGGCCGGCCAGTCCGCCATAGCTTAAACAACTACAACCAAGGCATTCGACCTGCCAATCATCTGCACAGAAACATTGATTTACGGCCTGACGGACTGCTCAATACATTCTGCTACAGCATTTTCCCGTATGTCCAGCGCATAAAAAAAGCCGGACATTGGTCCGGCTTGATTATTCCGTTTACATTAATGCTTAGCGATGCGTATGAATAGACATCACAATCCCCATCCCTGCGAGCATTGCAATCACGGCTGTACCACCATAACTCATGAGCGGTAAAGGGTCACCTGTTACCGGTAAAATCCCACTGACCATACCCGAGTTTAAAAATACAAAAAAGAAGAAAGTTAATCCTATCGCTCCTGCATAGAGTCGTCCAAAATTATGGAAGCAATTTAGTCCAATAATCAAACAGCGAACAATAATTGCTGTAAATAAACTAAATAAAAGAAATACACCAATAAAGCCAAACTCTTCAGCATAGGTCGACATGATAAAGTCAGTATGATGCTCTGGCAGATAGCCCAAGTGCGACTGCGTCCCTTCGGTATACCCCTTACCCATTAAACCACCTGATCCAATGGCAATTTTAGACTGAATAATATTCCAACCTGCACCAAGTGCGTCAGACTCAGGGTCAAATAAGGTCAGTACACGTTTTTTCTGATATTCCTGCAAAAAGAACATCCAGAGTACAGGTGCTGCAATTGCAAAGGCTGTTAAAGCAGCTGCAATTAAACGCCAAGACATACCACTTAAAAATAAAACAAAAATACCTGGAATAATCAAACCTATATTCAAGTCGGGCTGTAAAGCGACCAATGCAAATGGAATCAATAATAAAATTAACGCACCGACAATTTGTAAAAATTTCGGTGGAAAAGGTTTTCGCGCAAAATACCACGCCATCATGAGTGGCATGGCAAATTTCATAAACTCACTCGGCTGCATACTGCCGATACCTGGCAAGCTAATCCAGCGTTTCGCCCCCATCCTTTTTTCACCAATGACCAGAACCAACAACAGTAAAAATATACCGATGGCATATAAGTACGGACTCATAGATTGGTAAACTTTGGGTGGAATTTGCGCGCAGATCAACATCACAATAAAGCCCACACCAAAACTTGTGGCTTGGCGTAGTACCATTCCAGAATCTTCCGCGGTCGCACTATAGACAACCATCAGCCCCAATATTGCATTGAGTACCAAGAAGCAAAGTAACCACGGGTCTAAATGAAGTTTAGCCCATCGAGAAGAATCGTGTTTTATACTGCGGCCATCGCGTAATGACTGACGTAAAAAACGATACTGTTGAGAAGGGATCATTGCGAAACAGATCTAAAAAGGATGCGGGAATTATAAATTAAAGCGACAGTAAAAATCACTGTCCCTTAAATATTCCTTGAAATAATCATCTATTCACTTGAGACGCTAAAATTAAACGTGCCAATTCCAAGTCATCCGGATAGGTAATTTTAATATTGTCCGAACGACCTTGCACGACATTAACTTGCTCACCGATAAATTCTAAAGCACTAGCCTCATCTGTGATGGTCGCACCAGCGGCAAGCGCTTGTTCAATGGCATTTTTAAGCACACCCAATTTGGCAATTTGTGGTGTCTGCGCTTGCCATAAAGTTGAACGATCTACCGTTGTTGATATAAGTGGCGCCGTTTCAACTCGCTTTAAAGTATCGCGTACGGGAATTGCGAGAATCGCACTTAGCTCTGAATCGACTGCCGATTGAACTAAATCTTCTAAACTCAATTGTGAGACACATGGTCGTGCTGCATCATGAACAAATACCCAATCATCATCATTGGCAATCGCAGATAGATATTGCAATGCATTGAGCACAGAATGCACACGCTCTGCTCCGCCTAAACAAAAATGTGCCTTATCTTGATTTGCTAGTGCCAAGGTCTGAGCAACATTATCTTGCTCTCCTATTGCCAACACATAGCCTGTCAACGGCAATTGGTTAAGACGCGCAACTGTGTGTTCAAGCACAGTTAGACCCGCAATGTTTTGATATTGTTTTAGTTCAGTTTTAGAAAATCGACTTCCTGAACCAGCAGCAGGAATAATAGCCCACAATTTAAGGTTCGGGTGGAAGTTCGGATGGTTCTGACTCATTGGTACGTAGGTCTACTTTTGCATTTGGATCAATATAAATTGGTTTGTACTGAGTACTGATCGTACTCATCTGTACGAAAGTCTCATGCGGTTTAATTAAACCTAAATCTAGACGAGCATGCTCTTCAATAGCTTCAACGCCATTTTTTAAATCGTATACTTCAGCGGCAAGCACGCGATTTCGTTCTTTTAATTCATCATTGAGTTCGACTTGTTGTTGTATTTTCTGACTCAGTTGTTGATGTTGATGATAACCACCTTCACCGAACCAGTACAAATATTGAAACCCTGCGATCAAAAAGATCGCAAGGCCCAACAATACTTTACTCGCTTTGGAGTCAAATACATTTAACATAGATAGCATGATCTGCTTAGTTCAAACCTTTGAACTCAGCTTTACCGCGATATGCAGCATTAGTCAATTCTTCAATACGAAGTAATTGGTTATATTTCGCTACACGGTCAGAACGGCAAAGTGAACCAGTTTTGATTTGACCCGCTGCTGTACCCACTGCAAGATCTGCAATAGTTGAATCTTCAGTTTCACCAGAACGGTGTGAAATTACTGTAGTGTAACCATTTGCTTTTGCAAGGTAGATTGCATCTAGAGTTTCAGTCAACGTACCGATTTGGTTGTACTTGATCAGAATAGAGTTACCCACTTTTTCGTTGATACCACGTTGAAGAATCTTAGGATTCGTAACGAATAGGTCATCACCAACCAATTGGATTTTGTCGCCAAGGATTGAAGTAAGGTAAGACCAACCTTCCCAATCAGACTCGTCTAAACCATCTTCAATTGAGATGATTGGGTATTGTTTTACAAAACCAGCAAGGTAGTCAGCAAATTGGTTGCTTGTGAATGCTTTATTGCCTTCACCTGCAAGGATATATTGACCATCTTTGTAGAATTCTGAAGATGCACAGTCAAGCGCAAGCATAATATCAGAACCTGCTTTGTAGCCAGTTTTTTCAATTGCTTCAAGAATTACTGTAATTGCTTCTTCGTTAGAACGAAGGTTCGGTGCAAAACCACCTTCATCACCAACTGCAGTATTTAGACCTTGTTTCTTTAAAACTGATTTTAAAGAATGGAAAATTTCAGCACCAGCGCGTAAAGCTTCAGAGAATGAAGTGAAGCCAACTGGCTCAATCATAAATTCTTGAATGTCTACGTTGTTGTCTGCATGTGAACCACCATTTAGGATGTTCATCATTGGAACAGGCATAGTCAAAATGCTGTTATTACGAAGGTCTGCGATGTATTGGAAAAGTGGAATTTTCTTTTCATCAGCAGCAGCGCGTGCAGCAGCTAGCGATACCGCTAAAGTTGCGTTCGCACCTAATTTTTCTTTGTTTTCAGTACCGTCAAGCGCGATCATTGTGTTATCAATGTCTTTTTGTTCGAATACTGATTTACCCAACAATGCATCACGAATTACTGTGTTAACGTTGTTAACCGCAGTTTTAACGCCTTTACCTAAGTAACGAGCTTTGTCGCCGTCACGAAGTTCTAAAGCTTCACGAGAACCAGTTGAAGCACCAGATGGTGCACATGCACGGCCTACAACGCCAGAGGCTAAGATTACGTCTGCTTCGATGGTAGGGTTACCACGAGAGTCCAAAATTTCACGTGCACGAATGTCAACGATTTGGCTCATGAACAATTCCTCAGTTGATTAATAAAAATGATGCGTCAAAAGTGACGCATCAATGTGTATCGAATTAGTGTGTGTCTAACTTTGCGAAACCTTTAACTAAGGTATCGAGCTCTTTTAACTGTGCCAAGAAAGGTTCCAACTGTGACATGCGTAGCGCACATGGACCGTCACATTTGGCATTTTCTGGATCTGGATGAGCTTCTAAGAACAAACCTGCTAAACCAGTCGCCATACCTGCACGTGCCAGTGTCGTGATTTGCGCACGACGACCACCTGCAGAATCCGCACGACCACCCGGCGTTTGAAGCGCATGTGTAACATCAAAGAACACAGGGACATTCATTTCTTTCATGATGTCAAAGCCCAACATGTCTACAACTAAATTGTTGTAACCAAATGCTGAACCACGTTCACAAAGAATTAGTTTGTCATTTCCTGCTTCCAAACACTTATGCAAAATATGACGCATTTCGTGTGGTGCGAGGAACTGTGCTTTTTTAATGTTGATGATGGCATCAGTTTTCGCCATCGCTTCAACAAGGTCAGTTTGACGGCTTAAAAATGCAGGAAGTTGGATAATATCCGCAACTTCAGCAACAGGCGCAGCTTGGTATGGTTCATGTACATCAGTAATAATCGGCACATTAAAGTGTTTTTTAATGTCAGCTAACCACTCGATTCCTTTTTCCAGGCCTGGGCCACGGAAAGAGTTCAAGCTTGAACGATTGGCTTTATCAAAACTTGCTTTAAACACATACGGAATATCCAAGCGTTTACAGATATCCACATAGGTTTCAGCAATTTCAAAAGCAAGGTCTTTTGACTCAAGTACGTTCATGCCGCCGAATAGTACAAATGGCAAATGATTTGCCATTTGTATATCGCCTAAACGTACAATTTCCTGTGGTTTTAATTGTGACATTTAAACTCTTCCTGGTTTAGTCAAAAACACATTATTTCGCTTTTTGGTACTGCTTTTTAGCAGCATCAATAAAGCCTGCGAATAATGGGTGTCCATCACGTGGTGAACTTGTAAATTCCGGATGGAATTGTACAGCAATAAACCAAGGATGTTCAGGAATTTCAACAGTTTCAACAAGACGCTGTACTGGAGAATAACCTGAAATCTTCATGCCTTTTTCTTCAAGCACTGGGATATAACGGTTGTTCATTTCATAACGGTGACGATGACGTTCAACGATCTCTTCAGAACCGTAAACTTGTGCAGTTTTTGTTCCTGTAACCAATTCAGATTTTTGAGCACCCAGACGCATTGTGCCGCCTAAGTCAGAATCTGCATTACGTTGTTGGACTTCGCCGCGCTCATCTAACCATTCAGTGATTAGACCAATCAATGGTGATTTTGTAGAACGGTTAAATTCAGTAGAAGTTGCATCGCTAATACCCGCAACGTTGCGCGCATATTCGATCACAGCCAACTGCATACCTAAACAGATGCCGAGGAACGGTACACCATTTTCACGTGCGTATTTAATCGCTTGCATTTTGCCTTCAGTACCACGTTCACCGAAACCACCTGGTACAAGAATCGCATCAGCATCTTTCAATACATTGTTTACGTCTTGGCTTTCTAACTCTTCAGCGTTTACGTAATCAATTTGAACTTTGACACGGTTTTGAATACCCGCATGTAAAAGTGCTTCGTTTACAGATTTGTAAGCATCTGGAAGTTCAACGTATTTACCAACCATTGCGACACGTACTGTGTATTCAGGGTTCAGTAATGCATCTACAACGTTATCCCAGTCTGTAAGATCAGCTTCTGGAAGATCGTTATAACCAAAACGTTCACAGATTAAATCATCAACGTTTTGTTCATAGAAAGTACGTGGAATTTGGTAAATTGAACGCGCATCTTTACATACCACAACTGCACGCGCTTCAACGTTCGTAAATAACGCAATTTTACGTGTAGTGTCAGCATCAACATCATGTTCTGTACGGCAGATCAGAATGTCTGGTTGAATACCAATCGACAAAAGCTCTTTTACAGAGTGTTGAGTTGGTTTAGTTTTTAATTCAGCAGCTGACTTAATATATGGGAGTAAAGTTAAGTGCATTAACATTGTGCGCTTATGACCTAGTTCGACCATAAGTTGACGTACAGATTCCATGAATGGGAGAGATTCAATGTCACCTACTGTACCGCCGATCTCAACGATCGCAACGTCATAGCCTTCACCTGCGCGAAGAACACGTTCTTTAATATTGTCAGTAATATGTGGAATAACTTGAACTGTACCACCGAGGTAATCACCACGACGTTCTTTATTCAAGACATCTTGGTACACTCGTCCCGAAGTAAAGTTGTTCAGTTTGGTCATTTTCGCACGACGCAAGAAACGTTCGTAATAACCCAAGTCTAAGTCAGTTTCAGCACCATCCTCTGTGACAAAAACTTCACCGTGTTGGAATGGACTCATAGTCCCTGGATCGACATTAATGTATGGATCCATTTTTACCATGGTTACTTTTAAACCACGGGCTTCTAAAAGCGCAGCCACTGATGCAGCTGAAATACCTTTACCTAGTGATGATACAACACCACCAGTAACGAAAATAAAATGGGTCATTAAGTTTCTCGTACAATGGAGCCTAAATTGGCCTACAATGTTGTGCGATTTTACTTTACTCTGTACCAAGAAAGCAAAGTCATTCCGCATCAATTCATAGAACAATTAACAATTGGCTATTGTAACAGCAATTATCATAAAAATTTAGAGTAAGTTCTTATCATTTCTATATTCTTATTTGCTGTTATAATGCAGTTATCCAATCCACACTTTTTTGTTTTGTGTAATTATGAATAAGAAACTTTTAATCTGCGGTGCAATCGCAACAGGTCTACTTCTTACAGCATGTGTAAAAAAAGAAGCACCAAAAGAAGAAGAACAGGAACAGGTTGAAGTTGCAGCATCTGAACCAACAGCATCTGTACCTACACAATTAGAACCAGTTGAAGAACAACCAGTTGTTGAAGAAACGACTCAACAGCAAGTTGAAGTGATTCGTGAAGAGACACCGAATACAACAACTGAAATTCGTCGTGAACCTACTCCTCCTGCAGAAGCTCCTGCTCCAAAAGCAGAAGCACCTAAAGCAGCAGAAAAACCTGCGCAAGCTACTCAACCTAAACAAAACTCTGGTTCTGCACAGTCTGAAGATGACGCCGTTGCCGCTGCCATTGCTGCTGCAACACCAGCTTTAGAGAACTAAGATCGAAGTTTTATCAAACCAATGATCAAAAAACCCGGCAATTGTCGGGTTTTTTTATTGTTTCTATGTAAATAAAAATATGTACCCAACAATGCACTGTTTTTTCTCACAACTATTCTTGTAATTTTTCAGCTAAATATTCAATAAATAAACGAACACGTTTCGGTAAATGCTCTTGTTGATAATAGACAGCATGAATAAGCTGTTCATGTGGCTCAATTTGATGGTCTAAAAGTTGTACCAATCGTCCTTCTGCAATATCTTTTTCTAACATAAAAATCGAAAGACAAGCGATGCCCATCCCATGAATCGCAAGCTCACGAATGGTTTCACCATTTGATGCCTTAATATTTGGTCGGATCGTCAAATGTTTCCCTGCGACTTGGATCGGCCAAGTATTCATATGGGTAATTTGACTAAATCCAAGTAAAGCATGTGCGGTTAGCTCATCAGCATTTTGCGGACGTCCATGTTGCTGAAGATATTCAGGACTCGCCACCAAACACAGTCGACTCTTGTAGATAAGTTTTGCGTGCAAACTGGAGTCGTTTAATTTTCCAAAGCGAATTGCAACATCCGCTTTATGCTCTAATAAGTCAATCACTTGATCATGATTTACTAATTCAATCTGTATATGCGGATAACGTGCATTAAATTCTGGAATCAAGGGAACGATCATATGCAGAATAAAAGAAATTGCTGAATCGACTCGCACTAACCCCGAAGTATCTGCATCTAATTTTAGCAGAGAATCTTCCGCTTCGCTCAAATCATTCAATATCCGCCGTGTTTTTGCTAAAAACAATTGCCCCTCTTGCGTGAGCTTAATTTTGCGGGTTGTTCGTTCCAACAGGGTTACATTTAATTTAGATTCCAGACGCTGTAATGCGCGGCTTACACCAGATGCTGTTTGATCCAGTCTTTCTGCTGCTTTGATAATAGAGCCGCTATCTACAATAACAGTAAAAGCCTGCAGCTCCTCAATGGTCGATTTCATTGCTTATTCGATTCGTGATTTTTAATCAATAATATATTCCAAACTCATGCATTTTTCTTCATTAAAATTAGCAGCACAATAGCATCAATTCAAAAAAGAGAATTCCTGATGATTGTTCCCCAATTTGGTGTCGGTACCTTCCGTTTGACAGGTGACACTGTCATTCATTCTGTTAAAACTGCCTTAGAAGTTGGATATCGTGCTGTAGACACCGCACAAATTTACGGTAATGAGGCAGAAGTAGGCCAAGCAATCCACGAAAGTCAGGTCAATCGAGCTGATATTTTCTTAACCACGAAAATTTGGACTGAAAATTATACTGTCGACAAACTGATACCCAGTCTAAAAGACAGCTTAATTAAATTGAGGACTGATGCGGTCAATCTCACACTTATTCATTGGCCAGCACCTGCACTTGGAGTCGATATTCCTGAATTAATGGGACATTTACTTGAGGCAAAAAAACAAGGATTGACTGAGCATATTGGTGTATCTAATTTTAATATTGAGCTCACTCAACAAGCCATTGATCACATCGGGCTGGAAAATATTGCAACCAATCAAATTGAACTGAGTCCTTATCTTCAAAATGAACGACTTGCGACTTACTTAAAACAGCAAAATATTGATGTCACCTCTTATATGACCTTGGCTTATGGCAAAGTGCTAAATGACCCAATACTTTCTGATATTGCAGCACAACACCAAGCTTCAGTTGCACAAGTGACACTCGCTTGGGCGCTGCAAAAAGGTTATGCCGTGATTCCATCTTCAACCAAACCTGAACATTTAATCAGTAATTTAAAAGCTCAAGAGATTCATTTAACACCTGAACAGATGCAGGCCATTGCCATACTCGACAGAAATGCGCGTGAAGTGAACCCACCTGAACTTGCTCCAGTGTGGGATATTTAATATGAAATTCAATTTTCCATTAATTGCATTAGCCGTAGGTGCTTTTGCAATTGGCACAACAGAATTTTCACCGATGGGTTTTTTGCCTGAAATCGCAGCAGATTTATCGGTATCTATTCCTCAAGCGGGCTTACTGATTAGTGCCTATGCCGTTGGCGTCATGATTGGTGCCCCATTAATGACCTTATGGTTAGCACGTTTTCCTAAACGTACTGCCCTTATTTTACTAATGGCAATCTTTACCATCGGTAATATTTTGGCAACGATTGCACCCAATTATCTCGGTTTAATGGCTGCACGTTTGGTGACTAGCTTAAATCATGGTGCATTTTTTGGCTTAGGTTCTGTCGTTGCTGCGAGTGTCGTACCTAAAGATAAACAAGCCAGTGCTGTTGCCATGATGTTTATGGGCTTGACCATCGCCAATATTGGCGGTGTACCACTCGCAACGTGGGTAGGACAAAATATCGGTTGGCGTATGTCTTTTGCCGCTATTACCTTACTGGGCATCATCACCATGTTGGCATTATGGAAAGCACTACCTCATCAGCAACAGACCGAAAAACCTGATGTACGAGCAGAGTTAAAAGTATTAACACGCATGCCTGTTGTTTTAGCACTGCTCACCACGGTCATGAGTGCTGGAGCTATGTTCGCGCTCTATACCTATATCGCACCAAGTTTAAAAGTCTTTACTCATGCAAGCCCTGAACTTATCACTTTCATGTTGGTCCTAATCGGGATCGGATTTTCAATTGGTAACCATTTCGGTGGTAAGTTTGCAGATCAGTCTTTAGATAAAACCTTGATTGGCTTTTTAGTCTTACTCATGCTGATGATGCTGTTATTTCCAATTTTAGCAACAACCACCATTGGCGCGGCGATTGCATTAATCATCTGGGGAGCAGCAGCCTTTGCCGTTGTACCACCTTTACAAATGCGTGTTATGACAGTCGCTCACGATGCACCAGGCCTCGCTTCTTCAGTGAATATTGGTGCATTTAATCTTGGAAATGCTTTGGGCGCTGTTGCAGGTGCCGCAGTGCTAAATCTCAACCTAAGCTATGCTGCAGTATCTTATACAGGAGCGACCTTGAGTGTTATAGCGTTGATTTTAGTATTGATACAGATGAAGCTTAAACCTCAAATTACTGCATGTTGCGCACAAGCTGAATAACACATACTAAAATAGCCTACCCAAAGTAGGCTATTTTTTAGTTCGCATATAACTTTAAAAAATCTGCCATTAATTTGGTTGCCCATGAATGGGTGTCGACTAAACCTTCATAATAACCACAGTGACTGCCCTTTTTAGTGGTCACCACCACTACATTCGGCAAAGAACGGATTAATTCTTTATAGGGTTCAAAGTTTTGAATGTGGCAAATAGGATCGTCTTCGGCATTTAAAATCATCAAAGGAATTTTAAGATTTTCAAATACATAAATTGGGTTGGTGGATTTGGCATAACTTTCATAATCAGTAAAACCCGCCATTTGAAAATATGTACGTTCAAACTGCGCCAGATCTTTACTTTTTAGGACTTCAATTATAGATGGAGTCGTTGACCATGTTGCAGAATAGGGTTCTACAAATTTCTGAAAGAGCTTCTTGGTCATCATTTTACTGTAAAAAGGATGTACATTTTTAAAGCCAAGCTCAGTGTCATAGCCCGGACATAAAGCAAAAGCCGCTTTAAGTGGTGTTTCATCACCTTGTTCGCCTAAATAGCGGACCAATAGCCCCGTTCCTGCAGATGAACCGACGCCATACAAACTCGATGCGGGAAATTTCTGCTGAATAAAGGCAATCTGTTCACGTAAGTCATCGGTTGAACCAAATAAGTTTATTTTGGCAACAGGCATAGGTAAATTGGCATGACCACGTCTTAAACACAGTGCAATGCGCCAACCTGTATATAGATGAAGATCCCGAACCACTTCTCGCATACTTTCAGGCGTTCCCGTAATCGTATGCATGAGCACCACAGTTGGCACAGCTGCAGGTAAATCCAAACCCAACCATGCAATGGCTGTGATTCCACCATCAGCCATGGTCAGCTGCTCTATAGCATCATATTTGAGCTTCACTTGGCGCTTTTTAATGACATCAAAATACAGTAAATGTGCATGTGTATTCGACAGCCAAGGCGTAGGACGATATTTTTCATGTAGTTGCTTTAACTTCGGCAGCACATGTTTCATTTGCCCTTCAGGATGATAATAAAGCTGTGGTAATTCCGCACCAATTGCATGATCTACAAAATTTAAAAGAGCCTGACGCCCTTTATGAATCACATTATTCATTGACCTTACCTTCACCTCGCTTCGCACCACAGCAAATTATTCCAATCTTTTCACTTTGACTAACAATGCCCATTAAAAAAACGTATCTACAAAACCATATCTCGCTAGCAATATTTGTTTGCTTAAGCCTCAAAAGCAAAAAGCATGACAATATCCATCATGCTTTTTATCATTCTGAGATGAGCATTTTAAAAACAGCAGAGTTAAGGCTGATATTGCATAATGCGCTCACCCATTTTCGCCGCCAATGCTTCCAACCCACTTTTCGGACGGAGCATGACTTCAAAATCAATCATCTGTCCTTGTTCATTAAACTGAATCATGTCGATCCCTTTTAACTTTTTCTCGCCAACATTGGCAGAAAACTCAAGCACCACATTTAAACCATCTTCTGAGTAAAACTCACGGTGATAAGTAAAATTTTCAAAAATTTGAATCACATTGGTCAAAATAAAAGTTACTACAGGCTTACCTGGATATGGGTTAAACGCGACAGGTGAACGAAACACCACATCCTCTGCCAAGAGTTCATTTAAAATATTCATATCCCGTGTGTTAAGCATTTCGTGCCAACGTGCAACAGATTTTTTTGTTGTTTCAATAGTCATGTTTATATCCTTTTTTTTGATGAATCATTTCCCTTTCCTCAAACTCCTCTCCCAAATGGAGAGGAAGCACGACAACTGCATATTAAATTGAATGAAGTTGTCGTGGTTTAGTATGAGGCTGATTAAATCACCGCAGCCAAATCTGCACCTTGACGAATGGCACGTTTAGCATCTAACTCACCTGCTTCTTTCGCACCACCAATCAAATGCACATTTTTCCCATCTGCTTGTAGCTGTTCATACATCGCGGTATAGGATTCCTGACCTGCACAAATCACCACATGATCAACATCTAAAATACGTGGTTGACCATCAACGGTAATATGCAAACCTTGATCATCAATTTTGTCGTAGCTTGCACCCGCAATCATTTTCACATCACGGTGTTTTAAACCTGTACGGTGAATCCAACCCGTGGTTTTACCTAAGCCAGCACCAACCGATTTAGCCTTACGTTGCAATAAATACACTTCACGCGGCGATTCTTCGACGTCTGGATGTTTCAAGCCACCGACTTGCGCATAAGTGGTATCAATACCCCATTCATCATAAAATTTCTCAGGATTGAGGCTACCGCTTTCACCTTCATGCGTTAAATATTCAGCCGTATCGAAACCAATACCGCCTGCACCAATGATTGCTACACGTTTGCCAACAGGTTGACGTTCACGTAATACCTGTAAATAGCTCAATACTTTTGGATGATCAATACCATCTATATCTAACTGACGCGGTGTTACACCCGTCGCCACCACGATGTCATCAAAATCAGACTGAGCTAATTCTTCATACGTTGCTGTATGGTTCAATACCAATTTAATCTGAGGCAATAGTTCTATTTTACGTTTGAAATAACGCAGCGTTTCATAAAACTCTTCTTTACCAGGAATCGTTTTCGCAATATTAAACTGCCCACCAATTTGGCTCGATGCTTCAAAAATAGTTATGTTATGACCACGCTCTGCAGCATAAGTTGCAAAGCTTAAACCTGCAGGTCCCGCACCAATCACAGCAATATTTTTCACCTGTGCAGATTCTTTAAAAATCAGTTCAGTTTCATAGCAAGCTTGAGGGTTAACCAAACATGTTGCAATTTTCATCGAGAAAATATGATCTAGACAGGCTTGGTTACAACCAATACAGGTATTAATTTCATCACTACGACCTTGTTCTGCTTTTTCTACAAAACGTGGGTCAGCCAGCATTGGACGTGCCATGGACACCATATCTGCATCACCCGAAGCAAGTACGTGCTCAGCCATTTCAGGAGTGTTAATACGGTTTGAGGTGATTAAAGGAACATTCACAAGACCTTTTAATTTCTTGGTCACCCATGTAAATGCAGCACGTGGCACTTTGGTTGCAATGGTCGGAATACGCGCTTCATGCCAACCAATACCGGTATTGATAATAGTTGCACCGGCTTTTTCAATGGCTTTTGCAAGTTGCACAACTTCTTCGAAAGTCGAACCACCTTCAACCAGATCCAGCATAGAAAGACGGTAAATAATAATAAAATTTTCACCGACTAATTCACGCGTACGACGCACGATCTCAATTGGAAAACGAATCCGGTTTTCATAACTGCCACCCCATTCATCATCACGGTGGTTGGTACGTGCAGCAATAAACTCATTAATTAAATAACCTTCCGACCCCATGACTTCGACGCCGTCATAACCCGCTGTTTGTGCTAACTGAGCACATCGAGCAAAGTCATTAATCGTACGTTCGACGTCTGCTGTGCTTAGAGCTTGCGGTTTTACTGGGTTAATTGGTGCTTGAATTGATGAAGGTGCAACATTATTGGCCTGATACGAATAACGACCTGTATGCAAAATCTGCATCGCAATTTTACCGCCAGCATCATGTACTGCCTGCGTAATCACTTTATGTTTTTCTGCTTCTTCTAAAGAGTCTAATTTTGAACCACCAGCAAATGTCACACCATCATCATTGGGAGAAATACCACCGGTTACAATCAGACCTACACCGCCTTTAGCACGTTCTGCATAAAAAGCAGCCATGCGTTCATAGCCACCCGGTGCTTCTTCAAGGCCGATATGCATAGAACCCATCAATACACGGTTCTTTAACGTTGTAAAACCTAAATCTAGTGGTGCCAATAAATTTGGATAATTTGACATTTTTTCTCCTTAGCGTGCTGAAAAGCTGGCTATTTTTATCTTCGCTTGTATACGAGCTTTCTATTTCCATCTACGCATACAAGATTTTTGCAACTTGTTGCACTAATTTATATGCGAGATTTGATTTTTATGCAACATGTTGCATAATAAAAAGTACAAAACTATTTTGACTGAGCCATATATGTCTTTAGCCCATGTTTTACTCACGAGCTTACTTGAAAAACCGAGTACAGGAATCGACCTTGCACGCCGTTTTGACCGCTCTATGGGCTTTTTTTGGAATGCGACACATCAGCAAATCTACCGTGAACTCAGTGGTATGCAGCAAAAAGGCTGGATCAGCACCATTGAAGATGAGCACAGTACAACCCGTAAAAAAACCTACCAAGTTGAACAGCTTGGACGTGTTGAATTAGCCAATTGGATGGTTGAGCAAAGCCCTCCGGCTCAATTACGTGAAGAGTTGATGGTTCGTTTACGTGCAGAAGCTCAGCTGGGTACAAATGGCGTATTACCCGAATTAGAACGTCATCTAGAAATTCACAAAGAAAAACTAAAAGTGTACCACTCTATTTTTGCAAAAGACTTTGCACATGCGCATGATGAAGACCGTACTTTGTACATTCATAAAATGATTTTACAGCTTGGGATTGATTTGGAAATCGGTTGGATCAAATGGCTTGAAACCATCATTCCACAGTTGCATAAATTTAATCGCTAAAACAAAAAAATAAATAGGAAGCCGCATGCCGCACTATACAATGCCAGATCAACAACAACTGTATGTTCGTGAATATGGTCAAGGAGAACCCATCCTGGTTTTATCTGGACTCGGCATGCAAAGTTGGCAATGGCACCCTTTTCTATATCAACACCGAAAGCATTTTAAATTTATCATTCCAGACTGGCGTGGATTTGGCGGTTCTAAACATTGTCAAATTCCAAATATGGACACCATTTCAAGTCATTGGCGAGATATTGACAGCTTAGTTTCCCAGCTTGGTTACGATAAAATCACGGTGATTGCTTACTCCATGGGGGCAACGACCACCATGCACGGTTTAAAATACGGTCAGTTTGCTGAAAAAATTAAACGTTATTTGCACATCGATCAAACGCCGAAAATTCGAGTAGATGAAGATTGGCAATATGGTTTATATGGTAAACGCCACACTGAGTTTTTAAGTATTTTAGAAGACATCTCGAAGGTACTTGTAACTAACCTCTCCGTGCCATTTGCACAGCAGATGAATAAACATGACCGTCAAGGTCTGGTCGATGCTTGGTTAAGATTCATAGACTTACAAAATAGCAATCCTTATGCATTATCCGCTTTCCGTTTTGCATACCAACAACCAACTTTACAGAAGCTGATGTTACCATCACAAAGTGTGGCCTATTTATATTGGTATATTCAAAATTATTTAAACCATACTGAAGATTATCGTGAAGCCATTGCAGCACTCACCGCACCAACAACTTTTTTCACAGGTGCAAAATCGATCCTCTATCCTGCCCAAGGTCAAAAAATTATTGCTGACAGCCTAACTAATGCAGAGCAAATCATTTTTAAGAAATCGGGGCACACGCCATTGCTCAGTGAACCGGTCAAATTTAGCCGTGAAATCACCAAGTTCTTAAAACAAGCGATCTAATAAGACTGAATAAAAAAAAGGCTCAATACTCTTCAAGATTGAGCCTTTTTTTATATACAGGATGGTTTTACTTAATAGGTAACTTAAAAATTAATTTCAAAATCAAATTGCTTTTAATGCTAAAACAAGTGTTAGAAAACTCGACGATCGTATTCAATTGCTTCCAAATCATACACTTGGTAAACGCAGTCAAATAAAGGACGTGCCAATTCCCCTTCATCATCATTCCGCACAATCAAATAAATTTGGCTAATGGCAGCACTATCCGATAATTTCACATAATTCACATGCCTAAACTGCATAATTTGTACAGATTCAGGAACAATACAAATGCCTTCGCCTGCGGCAACCATGCCTAGCGATTGCTGCAAATCAGCTTGAGTGTTAAAGCGTTTCGGCTCCATACCATATTCTAAAAACAACGACTTGATTAGCGTTGCATAACTTTGACCATCCGTTGCTGGATAGATAAAAATCTGCTCATCTTTGAGATTATTTAATGCAATCTGCTGCTGTGAAGATAAAGGATGACTCGAATGCACCGCAACAATTAGTGGCTCTTCACGCAATAGCACACGTTTAACCGCCTGATCCGACACTCGAACTCGGCTAAAACATGCATCAACCCGACCTTCTTTTAATGCCTGAATCTGATCGACTGCACTCAGTTCAATTAAATTTACATTTAAGTGTGGATATTGCTGACGGAACAAATAAACAATTCGAGGTAATAAACCACAGAGTAACGAACCGCCATACCCAATATTAATGGTACGTTCTGTAGCACTGGCCCGCTGCGTAATGAGCTTAATTTCTTCTGCATTGGAAAGTAATTTCACAGCTTGCTGATAAAAGAAACGTCCAATGGTGGTGGTTCTTAAAGGACGGCTGCCACGCTCAAAAAGCTGTGCCCCCAACTCTTCTTCTAAATTTTGAATTTGACGACTTAAAGGAGGTTGAGCAATAAATAGCTTTTCAGCAGCCTTCGTAAAACTCTGTTCTTCTACAACGGCAACAAAGTAACGTAAATGTCTTAATTCCATGACATTGTCCTTTAATGTCGAATTTCTTTCATAATGGTCTTTTATTTGAATATATCAGGACGACACTCAAATCACATCCTTCAAATTCGGTTATTTAAAAGATGTATACACCACATTTATTGTTTGGTCATGCTAATGTGAAACGATTACAAGGTTAACCCGACTTTAGTCTTGGCAATTTTGCTCAATCTTCTCACATGAAAAACTACAAAACGTGATTGACTTCATGAAACAATTCAAGTTAATTAGCAAAATCGTTGCAAATATGGAATAAGAACAGTGCTGAGTGATCTAGATGATTTTTATTGTTTTGCCCAAGTGGTCGAACATGGTGGTTTTAGTGCAGCCGAACGTGCAACAGATATTCCAAAATCAAAACTGAGTCGTCGGGTCTATAACTTAGAAGAACGTTTAGGTGTCCGCCTGATTCAACGTAGTTCACGACATTTTGCTGTTACAGATATTGGTATGAATATCTACCGCCATGCACAAGTTATGATGAATGCCGCTCAAGCCGCACATGATTTGGTTGATCATCTCAGTACGCAGCCGCGCGGCTTAATTAAAGTCAGCTTACCTGTTTCCATCGCGCAAAATGAAATGACCAAAATATTGCCTGAATTTTTAAAGCAATATCCAGAAATTAAAGTGCAAATGATGGTGACCAATCGGCGCGTAGATATCATTAATGAAGGCTTCGATCTTGCGCTACGTGTACGTTCAAATCTAGACGACGACCCCAATTTAGTCATTCGTAAATTTGAAACGATTGAGCAGCACTTATTTGCCAGTCAGGCGTATCTGAATAAATTTGGTGAACTCAAACAACCTGAAGATTTATCTCAGCATCAAATATTAAGTATGGCGGATGAGCATCTCGATCAACATATTATTGTGACCGATGCACAGCATCATCAGAAAAAAATCAAAGTTAACCCAACCGTGATGGGCTCTGACCTGTCTATGTTAGCTGCACTGGCCTGCCAAGATTGTGGCGTGGTGTTATTACCCGACAGTATTGTGTCCGATCACGTGAAATCAGGTGCTTTGGTTCGTGTACTACCTGAATGGAAAGCTGCACATGGTATTTTCCATGCTGTTTATCCATCTCGTCGTGGCTTATTACCTGCTGTACGTGTATTCATTGATTATTTAGTTGAAAAACTCAGCCAACATGAACACGCTAAATTTTAAGCAAAAAAAAAAGCTTACCCATGTGATGGGTAAGCGAAAACTTAAAAACTAAGTAAAATCAGAAACTACAGCAGAATCTGTAGGGCTATTGTATAAATAAAATACATCTTTATTAAATCGTTAATAGCTCTAACTGATTTTTTTAGCTATAGGCAAAGCCTTACAAATTAAGACTTAGAGAAATGTAGTTAGTCTTAAAAACGATAACACCCATAACCACCACGAACTCCTAGACTAAAGTCAAAAAATATACAACTGTATAATTTTATTTAACTTCAATCATTTGAACACAGCAGATATGGCATTAACAACACTACAGAGCTTAGATCGCGGGATATTCGCCTGTACCCTCTGGCCATGGAGATAACAACTCAAAACCAGCATCGGTTACAACAACCATATGTTCCCACTGTGCCGATAAAGAACGGTCTGCAGTAATTACTGTCCAGCCGTCTTTTAACTCTTTAGTACGCGCTTTACCGCTATTAATCATCGGTTCAATGGTAAAGACCATGCCTTTTTTCAGAATGACACCTTGACCCGGTTGACCATAGTGTAAAACACTTGGTTGCTCATGATAAACCTTACCAATCCCGTGACCACAATATTCACGTACAATGCTGTAGCCTTCACGATGAGCAACTTGTTGAATGGCATAGCCGACATCACCCAATGTTGCTCCCGGTTTAACAGCATGAATCCCTGCAACCATCGCTTCGTAAGTAGTTTCGACTAACTTTTTAGCCGCAGGCGAAACCTCACCCACATAGTACATACGACTGGTATCACCGAAATATCCATCTTTAATGATGGCAACATCAATATTGATAATGTCACCATCTTTCAATACAGTTTCTTTCGAAGGAATACCATGACAAACCACTTCATTCGGTGAAATACAGGTGGTTTTGGTATAGCCATAGTAGCCAACGTTGGCAGGAATCACTTTAAGTGTGTTGACGATAAAATCATTACAGATATCGTCTAGATATTCAGTGGTCACGCCCGGCTTGACATACTCCCCGATCATCTCTAAAACCTGAGCAGCTAAACGACCTGAAATGCGTAATTTTTCAATATCTTGCTCGGTTTTAATCGTTATTTTGGAAGCTTTCATCTGAATATCCTCAAATTTGAATAAACCAAATTATAGACCTTTTAGATTTTTTTTGTTTTATTCAGCCAATATTTCTGCATTTATTCGGCTTATAGCATCCTATTTAGTGCTGAAAATTAGAACAATTGATTTATATCTGATAAATCTTAATAGTTAAACATATTCCTATAAAAAATTTATATACAATAAATTTCTTTTATTTATCATAAACATAAATAAAACATTATTTTATCTGTCAATATATTCATAATTCGTATTATAAAAACTATCTATACGATTTATAAATTTTGCTCCAAAAACGAGCTTAATTGCACTAAAATTGCCTTTTTTCACAGTTCATCTCCCCTTTATGACAAGTCTTCGTACACGGGATATTGTTGCCTTAGGTTTTATGACCTTCGCACTGTTTATTGGTGCAGGCAACATTATTTTCCCACCAATTGTCGCACAGCAAGCGGGTGAACATGTTTGGTTAGCTGCATTTGGTTTCTTGATCACTGCAGTTGGCCTACCTGTCATCACGATTATTGCTTTGTCGCGTGTAGAAGGTTCTATTCAAGTTTTAAGTTCACCTCTGGGTAAAGCAGCCAGCATTATCCTTACTGTCGCGTGTTACTTAGCTGTTGGACCTTTATTTGCAACACCTCGTACAGCTACCGTTTCTTATGAAATTGGTTTCTCTTCTTATTTTGGTAACAGCGCAAACAGTCTGCTGATTTATAGCGTGATTTATTTTGCATTGGTGACGATTGTTTCACTTTACCCAAATAAAATTTTAGATACCGTAGGTTATTTCCTTTCACCACTCAAGATTTTAGGCCTCGTTATACTGGGTATCTCTGCGTTCTTTATCCCTGCCGGTGTGATTCCACCTGCAATTGATAACTACGTAACTGCACCAGTTTCTGAAGGTGTAGTAAATGGTTATTTAACCATGGATACATTAGGCGCTTTAGTTTTTGGTATTGTGATCGTCAAAGCCATTACTTCACGCGGCGTAACGGATAGTAAGCTCGTCACCAAATATGCTGTCATTGCCAGTATTATTTCTGGTATTGGACTTACACTGGTATATATCAGCTTATTCAAACTCGGTATGGGCAGCCATGATATTGCTCCAAATGCAACAAATGGTGCAGTGATCCTGCATGCATATGTACAACATGCTTTTGGTGATATGGGCGCTTATTTCCTATCTGCGATGATTTTTGTTGCATGTATGGTGACTGCGATAGGCTTAACCTGCGCATGTGCTGAATATTTCTCAGAATTGACTAAAATTCCATACAAAGTTTTTGTATTCATTTTAGTTGGCTTCTCACTGCTTATTTCAAACTTAGGTTTAACCAAACTCATTGCTGTTTCAGTGCCTGTTTTAAGTGCGATTTATCCACCTGCGATTGCAGTTATCCTACTTAGCTTCTGCTCTAAATGGTTTATTTCACCATCAAGAGTTATTGCGCCTGTTACCGCATGTGCGTTTATTTTCGGTATTTTTGATGGTTTAAAAGTGGCTGGTTTCGAAGATGCACTTCCAAGCGTTATTGCCAATCTACCACTTGCTCAACAAAATTTAGCATGGCTGATGCCATCAGTGATTGTGCTGATTATTGCTGCTGTAATTGATAAAGTTAAAAAATAACCTTTTTTGACCTGTCTAAAATCGGAGTTTTACCCGAATGACGATTTTACCTGTGACCAATAATTGTCGAGTTTTACCCAAACTGACTTTTATTTGTCCTACTACAGCGTAATATTGCTAAGTCATTGAACTTTGAGATTAAGTTTTATTTTCACAATGAGAAACAAAGCCAACCATTTGGCTACAAAATATAATAATAGTTAAAATACAAATACTTTCTGCAAAATACACTGTACACAAACTCCATGATTAAGCCCGATTCTGACTGTAAGCTATGCGGTTTCGTGTCATAAAGCCGATATACCCGTGTTGGTATATATATTGCTTATTCATACATAGATATTATGCATCGATCATTTTACTCACCAGTCAACACCTTTAGATTCATAATATTTAGTATATGAATAAAATGATTATTCTTATATGATGATCTAACATAGTTTTATGACAAAATAATGACATTTACTATTGAAATACTTCTAGTTTCGAAGTACAACAGTAGTTCAAACCTGACCAAAATCATGGGTTTTGGCTAAACAACAACACGGAGGGGTGGAGATGTTATCAGTACATTTCAAAAAGCAATTCTTCATTAACGCTCTGAAGGCAAATAAGAACATGGTGACCTATACAAGCACCACTATTGCTCTCATGCTGACACTACTTATTCAAGGCTTAATACAAGGAAATTTAAGACCTGAATACTTTGCTTATGCGCTTATTGTCTCGGTGGCCTTTTATTTATGGGCAGTCATTGACCACAAATATCGAAAGCAAAAATCAACAGAATTTTAAGTTAGAAGATGGATGAGGCATCATCCATCTTGAAAAAAGAAAAGATGCCAATCCCTACCTTCTCGATCATTTAACCCTTTTTAAATAACAATACAAATAATCCCTAAAATAACCAGAAAATCATCAGCCTTTTCTCATAAATTTTCAATTCTGCAGAACTTCAAATTTTGTTTTATAAATTCTTCTACATAGCCATCGTCTGCACTTTAAAAGCTTTTATCTCCTGATTAGCTTCCAATCTCATGCAAACCATTTCTAATTGATATTGCTTTGTTTAAAACCAAAATTTAACAATGACTCCAAAGAGCAAACCGAGTGTTGCAATTAACTCGCCAATCACCAATCCAAGCATTGCCATACTCATCATCCATTTAGGTAAATGCCATTTGCCTAAGACGTGCGGGACTTTAAATTGATTGGTGGTATCGGCTAAATAGCCATGCAGTATATAGCTTAAAATCGAAAAGCTAAAAAAGAACAGATTGATGATTACAAACAGTAAATTGAGTGTATGTGGAAGTGCTGAAAAATAGGCCAATACCGCCAAAATGAGTGTCGCTGGGGCGTATAACAAACTGCTCCGATGTGCTATATCGACATAATAATGCGCACGTGCCAGTTCAGACTTTCTTATTTGTGCATATTTCCACACACCCGTGAGCATACCTACCCATAAATAAATCCCACTAAAGACTATCGCAATTTTTACTGCACCCGAAAGTTGAAGCATGTCCATTTTTAATTTACATCCATTGTTCAATTACACACATTATTTTTATCTGTATTTCTTCTCCAATAATACTTACTTCAAACCTGTTATGACATGACTTTAGAGTCATACTCTTTTCAGGTTTCTTTTTGGAACTTGTGTAAATTAGAGGCATCGGAATACATCCATAAAGTTTGAATCATGTCATCATCTGAAAAACTCACGATTCATTGCCAAGACGGCTATTCGCTGAGTGCGCGCTTTTATCCGCACCAGACAGACCTAAAACAGGTTTTACCTGTGTTGATTTGTCCAGCTACAGGCATTACCAAGCAATTTTATAATAGCTATGCAACATGGTTGAGCCAACAAGGCTATGACGTTTTAGTTTTTGATTTTCGTGGTATTGGTGAGTCGCTACATAGCCCTTTAAAACAATCGACAGCAAGTATTGTGCAATGGGGGCAGCTCGATATCCCTGCGGCAATCGACGCTTTAATCAGTAAAACGCAAGCGCCTAAAGTCATATTACTCGGTCATAGCGCAGGCGGACAATTATTAGGTATCGTTCCAAATTATGACAAAGTTGCCAAAGTGGTTGCTGTTTCTGGCTCTACAGGACATGTTAAAGAACTTAAAGGTCGCACCAAGCTTTTAGCTCCGGTGATGTTTAATGTGATCTTCCCGATTGCACGCTATACCATTGGCTATGGGCCGACCAATGCGATTGGCATGGGGGAAAATTTGCCAAAAGATGTAGCTCGTGAATGGGCTGAATTTTGTAGCAAACCTGGTTATGTCATCAATGCCTTAGGCAAAACTGTTCAGCATGATTTTCATCAAAAAGTGAGCTGCCCGATCACCGCCGTATGGAGCTCCGATGACGAAATTGCCACGGAAGCCAATGTCAAAGACTTGCTGCGCTTATACCCGAATGCTTCGACTCAAATGATTGAGTTAAAACCGAAAGAAACAGGTCATAAAGCCATCGGACATATGTTGATGTTTAAATCATCACATCAAAACCTATGGCCGATCATTGAACAACAGTTACACGCTTAAGTTTTTACCACTCAGTCAGTAATCCGGCTGAGTGGTCTTTTTATGGACTGCACAATAATTTCTACTTTTAGATTCATTCAAACTGCCTGACAGCTTACATATTCTATTTTCTATCTTTAAAATCTGCACTGAACGTTTAAGTGTACTTATTTTCATCAGCCGACCATTGCAAAAAATGATATAACTATTTTTTCTCAATTATATTCTATTTTGGCATGAGTGAAGCACGACACAACCTCGACAGAATTGATCGTTTAATATTATCCGCATTAAGAGAAGATGGACGACTCACCATAGCCCAGCTTTCTGAACGTGTTGGTCTCTCCTCTTCGCCGTGTTGGACACGCTTAAAGCGTCTAGAAAATTTAAAAATTATCGACGGCTATACAGCCAACATCAACCCAAAATCGATTGGGATCAATGAATTATTCTTTATTGAAATCACATTAGAACGTCACGATGATGAAATTTTAGATCAATTTAGTGAAACTTTAGCCAATATGCCAGAAGTGGTAGAAGCACATTTAGTCACTGGCGATTATGATTATTTGGTGAAAGTTGCAGTTAAAAATGCTGAACACTATGAGCGTTTTTTACGTAAAAATTTATATTCTATGAAAGGTATACGCCATACCCGCTCTATTTTTGCGCTACGACAATTAAAATCTGCCAGCAGTGCTGACCTTATGATGATTGAGTAATGAGCCAATATAGATCTAATCTATAAGATGACTTTAAAATTTAAAGGCAATTGAGTTCAGCACTCAATTACCCTATTTATGTGTTCTAATCTATATAGCCATCTTTTTTCAATTTTTTATCTGTCAAATACTCACGTATGACCAATGTTGCAATAATAATGATGGCTTCTAAGATCGCTACTGTGATGGTTATTTTGGTAAATACTTCGACACTGAGCAACACAAACCATAATTGAGAGATGGCTAATAAACCCCATAAAACTGAAATAATAAGTGCACTGAAGACACCGTATTTCATTTTTCTCTCTCCAAAACAACTACATAAGCTTCGCGCTTCCAAAAAAGCAGCATACGACGGATATCCTTTTCCATTGTAATCACAGCCCAGCCTTGCTGTGCATTTTGATTTAAAAAATTGGTGAATTTAACAGGATCAACTTTTGAAGAGCCAAGCAGCAAAGATCCCAGCATACCTTCTTGATAGATAACAACTTTATATTCTTTCATCAATATAGTTCTTTATGGTTATAGTGAAATGAACAAATGTTCAGAGCAAAGTATAACGATCGGTTTTCCCTAAAACAACCAAGTTTTAACTGTCAATTTGCTCAGCATTTTTTTCAATTTTATGCTTTAATACACGCAGTATGAGATGAGCCTTATATGAGTATCACGCGAGTGATACGACTAGCCCCTAACCACGGGGCTTTTTATTGTTTTCTACTCAGCTCACATTGTTGTGTTTCATTGTTCAATTCTGACAAAACGAGACTGTGAATTTCACATGTTTTCACAGGGTCCTGCTCATAAGCCGAATTAAACCATGCAGCAGCTTTTTCAAAATCTTGCTGTACGCCTAGCCCACCTAAATAAAAACTTGCTACGCTAATTTTTCCGTTCAAATCATTTGCTTCCGCAGCCTTTAAAATCCATGGTTAAGCTTTTTTATAGTTTGGCTTTCCATCTGTACCTCTATAATAAATCATGCCTAACCGGTGCTGATATTTTGCCAATCCTTTTTCTGCTAAAAGTACTGTAGGCTTTTCTGCAAGCAGTAGATCATTCTTTGTATAGTAATAATAGTCGGCCAATTGTTCGATATCTTCTTGCTTGCCTTTATGAGCAAATTCAATTAAAAGACTTTCCAATTTTTTCTCATTCCTTGGAATGAGTTCATATTTATTCATGATCAAAAGCATACGCTTTGAATCTTCTAAATTTCTTTCAGCACCAATCTCAAACCATTTTGCAGCTTCCACATAATCTACTTTTACACCGACACCTTTGTAATATATCAATCCCAAATTTTGATTTGCAGAGCGGTGCCCTAAGGCAGAAGCACGTTTATACAACGCTATGGCTTCGGGCAGATTAATCTCCACACCTTCTAGCCCCATATGTTTCAGTACAGCCAAATCATACAGCGCCTGCTTTTCGTTATTTTGCGCTTGAACTATGGTCTTTTGGACATCAATTTCAGCTGAATAGGTTATGGAAAATGGAAGTACTGTTAATACAAATAGCATGCACAATTTGATGTAAGGCAACTGATATTTTAAAACTTTCATTGTTTATTATTCTTGATCAATAAGATGGTGAAAAATGAAATGCTAAAGCACTCTATCTAGATGCTTTAGCATTTTTTAAAGCTGTATATATAGTATTAACCAAAGAAGCCTATCGTTGCCTGAATGACCACAGCATTGACAATGTCTACAAAAAACGCCCCTGTCAAAGGTATGATCAAAAAGGCTTTATGTGAAGGTCCATAGGTATTGGTCACTGCCTGAATATTGGCAATCGCTGTAGGCGTCGCACCGAGGTTTACGCCGCACTGCCCTGCACAAAGTACCGCTGCATCGTAGCTTTTTCCCATGATTCTAAAAGTTACAAAGTACAGATACAGTGCTAAAACGAGGGTTTGTACCAGTAAAATAATCACCAGTGGGCCTGCAAGATCTGCCAATAACCAGAGCTGCAATGACATCAGCGCCATCGATAAAAACAGCGCCAATGATGCATTACCAAAGACATCGATACAGCGATCAAACATTTCTATTTTAAAGCCAAGCTCAAGGGTATTTCTTAAAAATACACCACACGCTAAAGCCCAAACGAAGGTAGGTAATTCAAACCACTGTCCACGAGCAAACTCTGTCATGAAATAAGCAAAGCTGATACAGATGGCAAACATCCCCATCGTTTTGACGGCATCATCTGCGGTAATTAAACGAGTTTTTTCAGGATATTCGAAAGGTGCCGTTTCAGATGCAGGCGGTGCTTCATTACGGCCTGTTGTCGGTACAAGTTCTTCTGCCAACTGAAAACGGCGGATGAGGAATTTCGCCACTGGCCCGCCCATCATGCCGCCAATCACCAAGCCGAAGGTTGCACTTGCCATACCGAGTACGACTGCACCTTGTATACCATGATCTTGTTCAAAGACTGTACCCCATGCGCCTGCTGTACCGTGACCACCTGTAAGTGTTACGGAACCTGTAATTAAGCCGATGAGTGGATTTAATCCCAAAACTTTGGCCAAACTGATGCCAACGATATTTTGCAGCATGACAAATACAATCACACAGCCTAAAAACAGTACCAGTGCTTTTCCGCCTTCTTTGAGTTTTCCAAGACTTGCGCTCAAGCCTACCGATGTAAAGAACATCAGCATGAATATTTGCTGAATTTTGGCATCAAAATTTACGGTGATATTAAAGTTTTTAAATAATATAAATGTGATAATCGCAGCGACCAAACCGCCTGCTACAGGTTCAGGAATGTTGTATTTTTTCAGGATTGAAATTTTGTGTACGAAGAAATAACCGATAAATAAAACCAAAACCGCCACGACAATTGTCAAAAAAGCATCTAGCTCATAATTCATAATTTAATCTTAAGTGCTCAATTTTATTTACCTTTTTACATAATCATTGGAGTTTTTTCAGCTAGAAAAATGTAAATAAGCTATTTACCCCCCTTCTTCTACTACACATTTTTGAAGTCTAATAAGTGAAATAAATAAAAATGCTCAGCGTATGTGATGTGCTAAGCATTGGTCGTTTATGACTGAAAAACAGGAATTTTGAGACATTATTTGATATCGAATACCCAGTTATGCGCCTCTTTATCACTGGTGGTTTCACAGACATAGTAATCTTGATCCCAAGCATCTTGGTTAAAGATTTCTTTTTTGTGGTAAGTCACCTGTTTACCATTTTCGACACAGACAAAGCTGTCACCTTGGTCTTTGACTTGTGTTCCATTGAGGAAGCCACCAATACAGAGGAAGCGGGATTGTTTGGGCATTTTCACATCATCACTTAAATCACTAATATTTTACCGAAATCTACACCCAGTAGTAAATTCTTGATTGAAACTAGTATGAGCTAAATCATCTAGATTTCTAAATAAATTTTCACCCTATCGATTCTAAAAAAATTTAAAGTCAAATATCACAATCATGGGTTTTTTTACAAACTTTATCCCAGTATTCATAATCTTTTGAATTATTTAGTATTTTATAATAAAGTCTTAAGTTATAAATAGCATCTGGATGGCCATCTATTGCTAATGGCTTTATTATATTAATAGCAGTATTAATATTAGCTTCCACACCATATCCTTTAAAATATAATGTTGCTAATTGAATTTTCGCTAGATAATAATTTTGATTTGCTGACAAAGTATACCATTTGAAAGCCTCCTTAAAATCCTCATTACCGCCATTTCCTTTAAAATACATTTGGCCAATATTAAACTGCGCATCTGGATTACCTAGCAAAGCAGCCTTCTTATAATATTTCAGCGCATTTTCCAAATCTACATCATAATTATAGCCATAATTATACATCACACCTATTAAATTAAGAGCTGGTGCGAAATTATCATTTTCAATCGTCTTAAAAATTGATGCTGCTTCTGCATAATGTCCTTGTTCTAATCGAACTCTTCCTACATTATAAATAGCTGGAATATAATTTTTATTACCAGCTTCAACGTAATATTTTAATGCTAATTCTAAATTTTTATCGACATAAATTCCATTCTCATAAAAATTGCCAATCTCATTTTTAGCATAGCTACTGATATTATTTACATTTTCTAAAATTAATAATTTTTTATATGCTTCTTCATACTTTTTCTTTTCCAGCATATCTTTATATTCATTCAAAGTATTTTTCTCTTGCTGTTCGGATAAAATTAATGGTTCAGATGAGCTTGAGGTACAAGAGTTTAAAAAAATTATAATAACTAAAGGTAAAAAATACATTCTAAAGTTCATAACTAATCCGTAAATTTAATATCATTTATTTCTTAATATTTTCTAAAAGTAATTTAAACCTAGTGACAGAAGTCAACTTACAATATTCTAATTAACTAAATTTAAACACGTATAAAGTTCGGAATATACTTTTAATAATAAAATAAGGGCTGATTACTCAGCCCTCATTTTTAACTCAATTTAATTTATTTTTCAATAAATTAGCTTAATTGAGCAGCAGCAATTTTCTTAGTATCGACGTCTTTAGCAGCGTCAGTATAGTCGCCCATTTTGTCGAAGCTTAAGTATTGGTAGATGTCGGCAGACATGCTATCAATTTGAGCTGCGTATTCTTGGTACTCAGCTGGAGTTGGTAATTTACCAAGTACAGCAGCAACAGAAGCAAGCTCAGCAGAAGCTAAGTAAACGTTTGCGCCTTGACCTAAACGGTTCGGGAAGTTACGAGTAGAAGTCGATACACAAGTAGTGTTCGGAGCTACACGTGCTTGGTTACCCATACATAATGAACAACCTGGCATTTCTGTACGAGCGCCAGCTTTACCATAGATGTTATAGAAACCTTCTTCCATCAATTGACGTTCGTCCATACGAGTTGGAGGAGCCAACCATAGACGAGTAGATAAAGAACCACCAGGAACTTTGTCTAGAAGTTTACCAGCCGCACGGAAGTGACCAATGTTAGTCATACATGAACCAACAAATACTTCGTCAATTTTTGTACCAGCAACGTCAGAAAGCAATTTAGCGTCATCTGGGTCGTTCGGGCAGCAAAGAACTGGTTCAGTAATTGTAGAAAGGTCAATTTCATACACTTTAGTGTATTCAGCATCTGGATCTGCTTTGATTAGGCTTGGGTTCGCTAACCATTTCTCCATGTTTTCTACACGGCGCGCCATAGTACGAGCATCGCCATAACCTTCAGAAATCATCCATCAACATAGTAATGTTTGATTTAAGGTATTCAGCAACTTTCTCTTCAGAAAGCGTGATAGAACAACCAGCAGCTGAACGTTCAGCAGAAGCATCAGAAAGTTCGAACGCTTGCTCAACAGTTAAGTCAGTTTCCATTTCTGTTAAGTCGATTTCTAGAATACGACCAGAGAAGATGTTTTTCTTACCTTTCTTCTCTACAGTTAAGTCACCTTCTTGGATCGCTACGTAAGGAATTGCATGTACTAGGTCACGTAGAGTGATACCAGGTTGCATTTTACCTTTGAACTTAACAAGAACAGATTCAGGCATATCTAGTGGCATAACACCAGTCGCTGCAGCGAACGCTACAAGACCAGAACCCGCTGGGAACGAAATACCGATTGGGAAACGAGTATGCGAGTCACCACCAGTACCTACTGTATCTGGAAGAAGCATACGGTTTAACCAAGAGTGAATAATACCGTCACCTGGACGTAGAGAAACACCACCACGGTTCATGATGAAATCAGGAAGCGTGTGTTGCATTTGAACGTCAACTGGTTTTGGATAAGCAGCTGTATGACAGAATGACTGCATAACGAGGTCAGCAGAGAAGCCTAGGCAAGCAAGATCTTTAAGTTCGTCACGAGTCATTGGACCTGTTGTATCTTGAGAACCAACAGTAGTCATCTTAGGTTCACAGTAAGTACCTGGAAGTACACCTTGACCTTCAGGAAGACCACAAGCGCGACCAACCATTTTTTGAGCTTGAGTGAAGCCTTTACCAGTAGCTGCAGGTTGAACTGGAGTACGGAATAAAGTTGAAGGTGCAAGACCAAGAGCTTCACGAGCTTTAGTTGTTAAACCACGACCAACGATAAGGTTGATACGGCCACCAGCACGTACTTCATCTAAAAGAACTGGAGTTTTAAGTTCAGATTCAGCGATTTGAACGCCGTCTTTGAACGCAGTTACTTTAGCAGCAGCGTGGTCGATTTTAAGCGTGATTTCGTCGCCCATGTTCATATTTTGAACATCGATTTCTACTGGCAATGCACCAGCATCTTCCATAGTGTTGAAGAAAATCGGAGCGATTTTAGAACCTAAGCAGTAACCGCCGTCTTTTTTGTTCGGGATGTGAGCAATTTCGTCACCAAAGAACCAAAGTACAGAGTTAGTTGCTGACTTACGAGAAGAACCAGTACCAACAACGTCACCTACGTAAGCAACTTGGTTGCCTTTCGCGATAAGCTCTTTGATTTGGCTAAGTGGACCAACTTCGCCAGGAACTTCTGGATTGATACCGTCACGTACGTTTTTAAGCATTGCGTTAGCATGTAACGGAATGTCTGGACGGCTCCACGCGTCTTGTGCAGGTGACAAGTCGTCTGTGTTCGTTTCACCAGTTACTTTGAAAACTGTAAGTTTGATTTCTTCAGGAACGTCTTTACGGCTAGTGAACCATTCAGCATCTGCCCAAGATTGCATAACTGCTTGTGCATTCGCATTGCCCGCTTTTGCTTTATCAGCAACGTCGTGGAAGGCATCAAATACAAGAAGAGTTTTCTTAAGTGCGTCAGCAGCTAATTCACCAAGCTCTGCATCATCAAGAAGTGCAACTAAAGGAGCAACGTTATAACCACCAAGCATAGTACCTAGTAGGTAAACCGCACGTTCTTTAGTTACTAGTGGAGAAGTCGCTTCACCTTTTGCCAAAGCAGCTAAGAAAGCAGCTTTAACGTATGCAGCTTGGTCAACACCCGCTGGAACACGGTTTTCTAGTAAATCAACTAAAAATGCTTCTTCGCCAGCTGGTGGGTTTTTTAATAATTCAACTAATGCAGCTGTTTGAGCATCGTCAAGTGGCTTCGGTGGGACTCCGAGTGCGGCACGTTCTTCAACGTGTTGGCGGTAAGCTTCTAGCACGGTGTTATTCCTCTTTTTTAAAAAATTATTTACGCATTCCTGCTTTAAATAAAGCTACGCAAATAATATGGACTGCTAAATTTTACTAAAATTCCAGTTAAAAGTTAATGCACTACAAGTGTTTCTTCGTGATGCCCGTTATTTTATAAATAAATGATCCTCATATCGTTTATACATTAAGCAAAATCAATACTTAGAACACGCTTTTCTTGCGCATATTAACTTTTGACTAAAATTAACCATCAAAAAAAGGCAACTAAATGTTGCCTGTTTTTATCAGTATTGGATATTCCACCTTAGTGGACAGTGGTTGCAGTGATATATTGCTGAAGTTCTGCTCGATCGCCTGTAAATCTGAGGCACCATTCGTCCTGACATGTGGTTTGATGTTGATTACTTGCAAAGCTGATATCGACCAAATAACGCTGAGAAAATTCATCTATTTTTTGGCGTAATGTGACTTTATCTCCAATGCTGAGCACGTAGTTCCCACCACCGATAATTGCTACGCCTTGTTCATCTTCTAGGAGTAGATCTGAGTGATGCATATAACCTATAACGTCCATATTCTGCTCCTCTACTGTTTTTTATTCTCCATTTCATTATTCATTAAAAAGATTTGCTTTTCTATATTTATGATTTAGCAAGTTGTCACAATTTGTATTCCACTCTGCTTAGGCTATTTTAAAATCTTTAAGCATCTCATATTCAAAGTAACCCGAAGATAAATATGCATTCGCAAAATAAGCATGAACTCCATCATATGGCTAAACAACGGATAGTTGCCCCGTTGTAACTACTCACTGCTGAATAGAGCCTTTAGGTTTTGCTTTACGCGCTTTCTCGCATAAAAAACCGTTCCTTAGAACGGTTTATAATCTGGCATTTCGGTATGCGGTGTTGCGATACATTTTTCAGTAAACTCAGCACGAATTTTTTCACGTGCTTTTTCAACATCAGTATTAATCTCAGCTTGCGGCAAGGCATAAACTTCATCAATGATGTTCAGGATAAATCCTTTGGTGGTTTCATCCTCAATTTTGTTGGCATGCTCAACTGCTTTGTCTTTTTCAATTGCATTTTGACGATCTAACATAATCGTACGTGCAGCATTACCTACACTGCGGCAGTAACCCTGCCACTGCTCTTCAGGGGTTAATGGTTTTTTTTCAGCACAGCCGACCAAAGCCACCATAACGGATAAAGCAAATAACTTTTTCATGAACTTCTCCTTACGAGGGGCAATATAAAAGATCGTAATGGATTTGTCATTTAAATTAGTCGCAGCCGAACAAACAAAAAAAGCCCTTTCGGGCCTTTTTTATGCGTTTGAATTAACCGCAAGTTGCTTGAATAATCTTTTGATTGATTGGGTTTACCGTGACAGTGACGCGCTCTACACGATAATCCATTGTCACTGGCTGCCCAGGTTTGACTAGTCGGACAATTTGAGCTTGGCTAATCGCCTTAATCTGATCTTCAGTCAATTTTGCTTGGCCAATCAGCGTCTTGGCTTTATCCGCGACACATTCAGTTTGGCTACTACGGAATAATGCCCACTCTTCAACCACTTGTCCGTTTGGCAGATGGCAATACCCGACCTGAGCATTTGCTTCATCACGAATTTCAAGTTTACCTTTTTGTTCTACACAATACTGGCTGGCTGGATTTGCCATACCAATTTTTTCTGGTGTAGTTTCAGTTTGCTGTGTTGTGCTACAACCCGCCATAAATGCTGTCAGTGCAGCTAAAATCCATATATTTTTCATCAAGTCTATTTCTGAATATAAAAATTTAACTTACCAAGTTTGTGCCAAATAAACGAGTTGTTTATTGAAATTTTTAGCTGTCATTCCACTTTCTGTAATTAGGCAGCAATGTGCCCTATGTTCAAAATACAGAACGTCATTTTCTTTGAACTGATGATGATTTTTGCAATATTTAAAACGACTAAACTTGTCGCAGCTTTGATTTTAAAGGTTTTATAAATTTGAAAAATGACCTGCTCAACGCGTATGCTAAAAAAAGTACTTTTCTTCAAACACGCCACGTTGCGTAGGAGCAAAATATGTCAAAAAAACTGCCGATTTATTTTTCGGACGAAGCTTGGTCGTCTTTGCAACAGCTCATGGGCGCAGATGGCAAACCTAGTCCCACCATCAATGCCCTGCTTGAAAGGCAATCTCAAGAACTATCTATGGATCCATTTTTGGATTCTTCGCTCAATGTTCAGCCTGTTCAGAAAAATACCCGTATTGAACTTCCCGTTGCCTTGGAACGTATTCCTGCTGGCCCAGCTTTCGCCAATAAAGATGTTTTTGAAAAAGCCTTAGACCTAAATGATTATTTGGTAATTAACCCGCTCGCTACATTTATTGCGCATGTCGATAGCGAGTCTTTACTCAATGCCGGCTTTGAAATTAATGATACTTTTTTAGTCGATCGTAGCTTAGAAGCCAAACATGGCGATATCGTGGTTGCACTGATTGATAATCGTGAAATCACCTTAAAGCGATTGATGATCACCGCAAAAATGTCAAAAGAAGAAATTGCCGACATTTTTGGTGACCCCAATAAAGTCTTACCCAAAATTTGGCTAAAAGCAGAAAATCCAGCCTATGCGCATATTATCCCTTCAGATAGCGAATCTATCGTTGTTCAGGGTGTTGTGACCTTTAATTTAAAGCAATTTTATAAGCGCTCATCACACACCTAAACACAAGAATTCACCATGAAAGCTGCAAATAAAATATTTGCGTTAGTTGACCTTAACAACTGCTACGTCAGTTGTGAGCGTGTCTTTAACCCAAAGCTCAATAATGTCCCTGTCGTCGTGCTGTCCAATAACGATGGCTGTGTTGTATCTCGAAGTCAGGAAGCCAAAGACCTCGGGATTAAAATGGCTGTGCCGGTCTATCAAATTCAGGATTTAATCCAACAGCATCATGTTCAGGTGTTGTCGAGTAACTATGCTCTCTACACCGAAATGTCTAATCGATTTATGAATATTTTAGGCCTGTATGTCGGCCCCGAAGACCGTGAAGTTTACTCGATCGATGAGTGTTTTTTAGATTTCACTGCCTATCAAGAACTGTTTGATTTGAGCCTATATGCCAAAGAAATACGAGATACGATCCTAAAATGGCTAGGTTTAACCTGCTGTGTCGGGATTGGTCGCTCTAAAACGGAAGCCAAAATGGCCAACCATTTTGCCAAAAAAAATGCTTATTTGAACGGTGTGTGCAATTTAGTTGAAATGGACCCTTGTTCCTCAGAACAACTCCTTGCGCAGACACCAGTCAATGAAGTTTGGGGCGTCGGTCGCAATCATACAAAAGCCCTGAATCAGCTTGGCATTCATTATGTTTTAGATCTGATCAATGCACAGCCTAAAGATATTCGAAAAAAATTTAGTGTGGTGATGGAAAAAACCGTCTTGGAATTGCAAGGTCTATCTTGTCTGTCTATTGAAGAAGAAGCGCCGAGCAAACAGCAAATTATCAGTAGTCGTTCCTATGGTCAGCCTGTCTACGAACTGGAAGATATTAAGGCCTCTATTCGTGTATATATCGCGCGAGCCGTCACACGTTTAAGAGCAGATCATTCTCTATGTCGTATGGTGGGAGTTTTTATTCAAACGAGTCGCTTTAATTCTACTGAAAAATACGCACCTTATCTGGCCATTACACTGAATGAGCATACCGATGACTTAATTAGTATCACCCAAGCAGCAACGCGTGCCGCCGAAAAAATCTTTAAAGCGGGATTTAAATATAAAAAAGCCGGTGTGGTGTTATTAGAAATCATTCCAAAACAAAACTTTACCCCAGATTTGTTTTGCGATATGGCGTTAAGACAAAGCCGTTTGAAACTGTCCGACACCATCGACGATATTCAAAAAAAATTTGGGCATCATTTTGTCTCGATCGGCTTAGCGCAGGACGATGCTGCAACATGGCGGATGAAAAAAAATCTGTGTTCCCCCGCTTACCTGAGTAATTGGAACGAACTGCTTCGTGTGAAATGAAACACTATGTTGTAGCGCCGCTTAGTCCTTCTATTGTTTTAACCGAAATGATCATTTGCAATTGCTGAATATTTATTTAGTATTTAAATGAATATTCATTTTTATATTCTCCTATTTTAAATTATGTCTGATGTTCAATTAACGCTGAGCGAATACCTATCTGCGGTCAAAGAAGTCATTCAATTGGCTTTTGATGATGCCGTGTGGGTCAAAGCCGAGATTCGAAATTTAAACATCAAAGGTGGACATTACTATCTCGAATTAGCTGAAAAAGAACAAGAAAGTGATAGAGTCATTGCCAGTTGTAAGGCCACAATTTGGAAATTTACTGCAAATAAAGTTGTCGGAAAATTTGAACGTGAAAGCGGTATTGAGCTCAGTCGTGACTTAAATGTCTTGGTTAAAGTGCGTGCCAAATTTGATCCGCAGTACGGCTTTTCAGTCAATATCGAAGAAATTGATTCGAGTTTTACTTTGGGTGATCTAGCTCGACGTTATCAACAAATTTTAGAAAAACTCACCAGCGAAAGTCTGATTCATAAAAATCGAAACTTGCCTGCGCCATTTGATATTCAGCATGTCTTGGTTATTGCGCCTGAAAATGCGGCTGGCTTAGGTGACTTTAAAAAAGATGCAGATGCACTACAACATGCTGGCGTGTGTGAATTTGTCTATCATACTGCAACCTTTCAAGGGAATACCGCAGCACAAAGTATCCGAGATGCTTTAGCACTGGGTTTAAGACAATGGGCCAATGACTTTCAAACTGCGCCAGATTTGATCGTGATTATTCGTGGTGGCGGTGCTGTTAACGATCTTGCTTATCTGAATGATTATGATTTGGCTGTACTTCTATCTAAGCGTAGCGTGCCGATTTGGGTCGGTATCGGCCATGAAAAAGACCGTACAATCTTAGATGAAATTGCACATCGTTCTTTCGACACCCCGAGTAAAGTGATCGGGGGGATTCGTAATCATATTGTTGAGCGAACTCAGGAAGTTTTAGAGGCATTACAAAGCATTCAACTGCGCTCTCAATATCAAATTGCCCTGTATCAAAATCAAAATGATCAGTTGCTACAGGCCATTAAGACCTTGTCTCAAAGTCAAATCAATGACTCAACTCGGCTCTTACAGCAATACCAAGATAACACTGCTTATTTTGCTCAGTTACAACTTAAAACAGCTGCACAGAATATTGAAATACTCATGCGTGAGACTTTACTGCAAAACCCTGCTCATGTGCTTTCCAAAGGTTATGCCATCGTCCGGCAGCAAGGTCACGCCATTCGCGCAACGAAAAATCTTCAGCCTTCAACGCATTCACCGATTGAAATTGAAATGCAAGACGGCATCATCACGGCTGACATTCAACATATACAGGTAAAAAATCATGACGACTGATACTCTAAGTTTTAAAGAAGGCTATGAAGTTTTAAAACGTAATGCTGAATTACTCGAATCTCAGCAAGAACCCGATATTGATAATCTTATGAAAATCGTTGAAGAGTCGATGCAAGCCTATAAAGCCTGCAAGACTCGTGTTGAAGCAGTACAACAGGCACTGAATGATACGTTTAAAGATTGATTTCTCAATTCATTATTTGCATAAAAAAACGCAGCCTAAGCTGCATTTTTTTATATTCAAATTTTGACTTCTCTTAGAAGCGCCAGTTATAGAATAAGTCAATTGCACGCTCTAAAGACTGACTCGCTTCCAAGTACAAACGTTGATTCATTTGATAACGTAAGGTCAGTTTATTCACTGGTGTAAATACCCCGACACCATAACGAATGAATAAGTCAGGTGTGATATAACCCGTCACAGAAACCTGAGTATCATCCCCTGTTCCTTGAGCATCCAGTGCCAAACCACTCAGACCAAATGTACGACCAATTTGATTGGTCAATGCACGTGTACCACCCAAGCCCATACTAATACCGGCTGCAGCAATTGTATTGTTCACATCTGAACGGAAACCTTCCGCCTGACTTAAACCTGAACTTCCTTCATTGATACGACCTGTAATTAAGGCATTTAAGGCTTCTTGTTCAGATAGACCTGCATCGTTATACACCTGAATTGCAGGGCTTGATGCTGTACCTGTCACACGAACACCAACAGTACTGCCTTGCACGGCTTTATTGGCATCGATATCTAAAGTAGGGTTCGCCAATGGTCCATTAAAACGGGCAATCGCACGGTTCAAGTCCAGACTTTGACCATAAGCTTCGATTTTCACACGCTGAGAAACACCGATTGCACCATTGGCACGCATTGCTGTTTCTAATCCACGTTGTGTCAAATTCAAACGACCAATCAACGGAATTCGGCTATCAAAACCTTGGAAAATCACTTGATTACCAATATTCACCTGTACGTCAGCGCGAATATTCCAAGGACGTGCCGATTTTAAGATTTCAAGTTGATTATCACCTTCATGTACCACACGTACATCTGAAGATACCCCAACCACTGTTGCAGACGATTCTGGCATCGAAATTAATGCGCGCGGCACATCAATTTTACCTTTTAGGGTTAATTTCTTACTGAAAGGCAGCACATCTAAAGATAAATCAGGCGTTACAACAGCGGTGATCAATGGCGCTTGACGGACTAACATTTCATTACCCGTTAAATTCAACTGGATACGTGGATCATTTTTCCAGTCAATATTTCCGGTTAATTTGCCCACACCACGACCACTGTTAAATGCACCATCAATCGTAGCGTGGTTTTGACGCACAGCAGAATACAACTGAATATTGGTCAAGTTCACAGGCAATGAAATCATGCTAATCGAGCCATTTTTCACTCGAATCTCACCATCCATTAAAGGCTGAGACAATGTTCCGCTAATTTTTGCCGCATAAGACAATGTACCGCCCATTGAACGGACATCTTGTATAAATGGTTTTAAGATTTTCAATTGAACTTGGTTAAAGGCCACTTCACCGCGGATCGGTTTGTTGGCTTTATACGGGTCAATAATAATATTGGCATAACCTGTACCAATATCTGGAGCTTTGGTATCAAGTCGAATTTGTAGCCCTTCAGCGACACTTTTCGCAATCAAACCTACTTCATCATATTTTAAAGTAGATGCTAAATACTGTGGGTCTTCCGCTGCTAAACCCAGTAAACCATCACGAGTCACTAAACGTGCATCAATTTTAGGTTTTGCACCTTTCGCCCAAGACGCTTTCGCATAACCATTCACTTTACCCGTAATCGCCAGGCCTTCAGGCATAAATGCTGCGAAGTCGTTTAAGTCTAGGTTCTTTGTCACAAAAGATACATTGCCGCGGTTTTTATTCACACGAATCGGCTGATCAAAACATAATTCACTTTGCTGACTCATCCAACAATGTGCGCCAACAAATAAGTCAGACTGTGCAGTGTTGTAAATAATCGATGCATTTTGACGCTGCACAAGACGTGTACGCAAGGAGTCAAAATCGCCTTTTTGAATCTGACCAAGCCAATTATTTTGTGCGTTAAAACCACCAGCTAACTGCACATAAAATTTTGATAATTTATTTTCAGCACTGACTTTTAATAAATGCGCATTACGTGTTCCTGCTAGTGAAATTTGACCTTTCACAATCTCACGGTTGTTACTGCGTAAATTATCCATCGTTGCCGTTAATAAACTTGGTGAAGTCGCAGAAGTTGGCAACTCGCCTTGCACCCGTATTTTTTTCACACTGAATAAATTATTAAATGCAAAATCATCAATTGCGATATTGGCAGATGCTTGCAGTCGTGGCTGTGCTTGAACATTTAAGTAGCCATAAGCACGTCCACGTAGGCCTGCATAAACTTCATATAACGCTGGTGCATTAATTTTCAATTGTAAATTTTGTGCATTACCAGTGGCTTGAATTTGGTTATTGGCATAAGCCAACAGTAAATTATTCGCTTCAAACTGTTTTGGCATAAAGCCAGATTGATTTGAATTAATCACCATCGCCAAGTTACCTTGACCACGGACAGGTTTGTTATTGATCATACCTGCCAAATTCAGACGTTCAATTTGAATACGTTTTAATGCATCAGACCACACACCACTGGTTTTTAAATTTCCAGATAATTCACCCCGTACATTTGAGGCAAAATAATGCGGCTTAAAATGCACCAGTGATGCATTAATATCCCAACCAATGGCTTTTTGTAGTAAAACTTGTCCATTGGCAGAAATTTTACCTGCCACGCCATCATGACGCAGCTCGGCTATTTTAATTAATTCAGGTGTACCCGATACTTTGAAAATCAAACTGCCTTTACTTGCGGCAACTTGGCTTGCATTGAGGCCACCATCATAATTCACAGCAAAAGCTTTAAAGCCTCCACCTTGTTTCTCATCATGGAAAGTCAGCGCAGCAGTAGATTGACCTGTTAAATGAACTGTTTCATTTTGCTGTGCTAGTCGGCCGAACAAATCAATATTATTCAGCTGAATAATCTGTTGATTTGGTTTTGCATAACCATTGGCTTTTAATGACCCTGTAATTTGGTCGACAGGCGCAGCAACCACGATGGTTTGCGGATTGAACTGCTGTGCTTGTACATTGGCTTGCCATTTCAGCATGCGTTTTTCATCAGGCAATTCTACAACTGCGTTACCTTTGAGCTGACCTTTGTCGGCCACATAACTAAAGGCTGGGACATTGAGATTGTTATTTTTCAGATTCAGTTTGGCTTGATATTGTCCAGCAGGCAGAGCACCTTTTTCATGTCGTGACACGGTGGTCGCCACATTAATGTTTTGCTGACCTTCTGTAAGCGCCAATTGCACATTGCCCGAATCACTACTCAACCATCCAACATATGGCACTGCACGGTCTATATTTTTCCAAGACACATCCATCAGCATCGGCTGAGCTTTATTATTTTTAGCAGGCGCTTGATCGAGTTTTAAATTCCAAGTTTCATATTGGTCAAAATCCACCAACGCCGTCAGGTGCATGCCTTTTTCAAGGGTCCCTTTAGACGCAATCTTACTGTTTAAATTTACAGGTAGAAAATCTTGAACCACCTGCGGGATCAGCTTATGTTTTGGATTAATTTTATCTAAACGACCGCTTACATCCCAAGTGACCTGATCTTTCCAACTCACCACGCCACCCAAATTGACAGCGCCGCCCATCACTTGTCCATTTAGGTTAGTAATATCAAGTTGGTTGACCAAGTCCGTACTCATGAGCGCAGTATATTTCCCCTCAGGGATATTGGCACCGCTCAGGTCCGTGTCTAAATCTAAATTAAGACGCTGAATATCCCCTTTGAATTTTGCCAGACCATTTTTAGCAAAAAGCTTTTGCTCAGTCAGCAACGGTAAATGATAGTTTTTAAATTTGAGTGCACCAAACATTGGAACATGTGGACGCATCGGATGGACCACAGCCCAACCAGTTAAAAGATCTGGGGTATGTGTTGCCACACCGGCTTGAATTGTATCCAACGATCCTTTAGCCACCACTTGAATATCATGAATGTTCAAGCTTTCACGTAGTGAAGGTAAGTTGACAATCCCCACAGCATTTAGCGGATATTTACCTTCAAACTTCATATTCCCAGACGCTTGACGCACAGATAAATAGCCCATATCCATACGGGTATCTTCAAATTTTAATTCCGTCCCAGACCAAAGCGCTTCATTTAATTCAATATCATAAAAATCCACACCTGAACTATGCGTTTTAATCAGCATATGATCTAGATCTGCATGATCGACACGAAGGACGAAAGGCAGACGGATTTCACTAAATGCAAAAGGTTTATCGCTAGGTGGGGTCTTGGTAATAATTTGCAGATTTTTAACATCTGCCTTATTTAAATGAATTTCTTTATTAATAATGGCGCGCCAACCGAGTGTAATATCGGCACGGTCAATCTTTACATCGACAGGTTTTAGCGTAACGAGGACATTTCGTAAAATAATGCCCCGCCACAGGTTACCACCTTCATATTCATAGTGAATGATTTGCTGACGTTCCAGAACACGGTCAAGTAAAAACTTACTGCCTTTGTCTGTAGAAAACATGACTGCTAATGCAGCCACCAAAAAGATAAGCACGAACACGAAGGTCAAAATGACACTTCGAAGAATACGACGCTTCTTCGGCAGTTGCTCTACCGGCGTTTCGTTTTCTGGTTCTTGCTGTTCTTGTTCAGTCATAAAAAACACATCACCTAAAAATTATAATTGTGAACCAATAAAGAAATGTAAACGAATTGGTTTGCTGTCGTCAGAAAGTCCAGTAGCAACATCTAAACGAATTGGGCCAATTGGAGAAGCCCAGCGTATCCCCACACCTGCGCTATATGCAGTCGGTGTATTAAAGTCTTTATCGTACGCATTACCAAAGTCACTAAAGACCGCAGCACGCCAGCCTTCTTTAAATTGGTAGTTATATTCTAATGAACCCGTTGCCAAGACTTGACCACCAATTTTATAGCCATTTTCTTCGGCAGCTAAACTCTTATAGTCAAAGCCGCGAATGGTTTGGTCACCACCGGTAAAGTAGCGTAAGTTATAAGGAACTTTATCAAAGTTCTCTGTCAGAATATAACCTAAATCACTGCGCCCCACGAACTGGTGATTATCATTTTCACCCAATGAATAAATAAAGCGCCAGCCCGCATTCAAGATCGCCATGTCAGCATCTGAAAGTAAGCTTTCACTTCCGACTTCAACTTTATAGGTTTGCTTAATCCCTTTACTCGGATTCACACGTTTATCAGAGTCGGTTCGAGAAATTTCATAGCCAAACATCAAAGACTGCTGTTCATTGTTGGTATTTACCAAGAACGCATCTGGAATGTCATCACTAGGACTTAGGCCGTCATCGGTAATACGGTCCAAACGGTAACGTAAACCAAAAGTATGCTGCCAACTACCACGTGGGTTTTTAATAATCCGGTCAACCCCAGCTACAGCAGATTCAATCGAAAGATTAACACCCTGACCGACATCGTCACGTTCTTCACGCTCATAACCACCAACCAAACTGACATAGTCATTTAATGGATGGTTATATGGAATGTTATAGCGACCATCAATCGATTGACGGATTTTGGATACTTCCATGTTGGCGTCAAAAGAATGACCACGTTTGTTTACAATGGCACGACGATACTGGCCACGAACACGTGTACCGGTGTCGGTACCAAAACCAGCACCAATTTCTGCACTATTCAACTTATCTGCATTTAGTGTCACGATCACAGGGACTTTTTTATCTTCACGTGCTTGCGCTTTTAAACGTTCTTGTTCTGCTTGTTTAGCATCTTGCGTATCTTGCAAACTGCGTAATTTAGAGGATTGCTCTACATCATTCACCCCCGCAAATTGGTCTTCATCAACCACTTTTTGCGTGACTTCCTTATTCGACATCACTTCCGTTTTGTCTTTCACTACTTGTGAACTTTCAGACAACTGATTTTGATCGACCAAGGTCTGAATATCTGGTGGCAGTTCAAGCGGCTTTTCAATTGGGTCTGGTCGAATCGCATCAACTAAGGTGTAGTTAAAATAGCGCGAGTTAGTCAGGTTATTGGCTAAACCATTTACACGCCAGAAAGTATAATCAGCACCATCTTTCCACGTCACCAAACTTTCTAAAATATCTCGATCCAATGGAAACTCTGCATTAGGATCACTCATTCGAAATTCGACTTCGCCAAGCTTATAACGCTCACCCGTTTCAAATCGCAAATTGATATCGGCTGTATTTTGTGGTTGAGCCACTCTTACATCGTGCAAACGCCAGTACGAGTCGAAATAACCGTTATTAGTTGCTGCATCATTAATTCGGCCTTTCGTCGTTTCGTATTCACCATGATTAAGAATGTCACCTTCTTCCTGATCTGGTAAAACACCAATCACCTGAAACTGAGCTTGATTTGCTCCAGCCCCTGAAAATTCAATATTTTGCTTTTGAATTTGCACAGGCGTATTTGGTGTAACCAATACACGAACTTTACTATCAGACACTTTTTCAAATTTGAATTCTGACTGATAAAAACCTACAGCTTGTGCAGCTTGATTGGACAAGCTGCGTAATTGAGGCAAAGCCGATGGAAAATCGCTAAAAGACTCTTGAGTAAAACTTGAAAGCTTGCCTTTAATATTGGCTTTGAGATCTTCCAGCGCCGCACCGTAAGCCTTACTCGAAGTCTGACTGGTATTATGTGCTGAGGTAATTTCAACATCCGCACTAATTCGTGGCACTTTTGCCGTATTCATCTGACGTGGCGGACGCACTTTATATAATAAGCGCTTGAAAATACCCGGCTCTGCATCATCTTCCACAGTTGGATTATTCAGCTCTTGCAGCGTACTGGCATTTTCATTTTGTGTTGCAATAATTTCATTATCAGAGCGAATTTCACTCATGAGCTGATCAATATTGACTGGCGCTTGGTTAATTTCCGTTAACTCTTTTTGGGTAATGTCCGCAACAGCAACTTCTGTTTGTTGTGTCGCACGGTACTCCTGCGCCTGACGTTTGGCTTCTTCAGCAACTTGGAAGATTTCATTCGCCATGTTTTGATCAACAGGTGTCACGGGTAAGTTTTCTAAATCTTCAAACTCAATGGGTTTAAATTCTTGTAGTTGTGTTCCTGCTTGCTGCTGTTCTTGCAGCATTTTCATGCTATCAACAGATTCTTCCGGCTCATTTATATTTTCAATTTTTTCAATTGCTTCAGGCGTCGACAGCCCTTGCTTTACAGCTTCATCCTTGATTTCAGTAACAATCTCTGCTTTTGTATCTGCAGAGGTTGGAACAGTTTCCGCGGGAGTTTGGGCGAAACTATGCTGAGCACACAAGGTCAAAAAGATGCTCATATATAGACTTTTATTGCTATGATGCTGTCGTATGCAGTGAGCCATACTGTGATGAAGCATTGTTTTTTTAAACTTGATTTTTGCAGGCATAGCAAACTCTAACAAATTTCATTATGTAATGGACTTAGTCAATCAGATGTAGAGCTAAAGATCTTATATCTATTGGTTTTTCGCCATCCCCAAACTCAAAAACATATTACATGATTTTTTTAGAGATTTTACCAATCACTCACATTTCTTAATAAAACTTAATGTAGCAAGACGCTTATGAATAACAACGAACATCTGCTAGGTACACGCCGTTTCCTGCCTATGTTTTTGACCCAATTTTTTGGGGCCCTCAATGACAATGTCTACAAACAGGCTTTATTGTTGGTCATCACCTATGGATTAATCCAACAACAGGCATTACCCATCAGCACGCTAAACAATCTAGCTGCATTATTGTTTATTTTACCCTACTTTATTTTTTCAGCGACAGCGGGACAGATCGCAGATCGGTTTGAACGTTCACAACTTGTCCGTGGTATCAAAATTTTAGAAATTATCATCATGGTCATCGGCAGCATTGGCTTTCTGACCGGTCATTTATGGTTGTTATTGTTGGCTCTATTTTTGATGGGAACCCATTCGACATTTTTTGGTCCAATCAAATATGCGATTTTGCCTGAAATTTTAAAACCCAATGAGCTAATGTCAGGCAATGCGCTGTTCCAATCTGCAACATCCATGGCGATTTTATTCGGGATGATTTTGGGTGGTGCTGTGATTGCTTCATCACAAGGCAATTTATTGTGGATCAGCCTGACCGTAATGACCATCGCCATTTTAGGTTATATCACCAGTCGTTTTATTCTTAAGCAAAATGTCACTACACCAGATTTAAAAATCGATTGGAACTTTTTCCGAACAAGTTATCAAACCATCAAATACGCTAAAAGCTTGCCTTTAGTCTTCACAATTTTACTCGGTAATTCATGGTATTGGTTTTATGGTGCGGCTTATCTAACTCAAATTCCTCAAATGACCCAGCAATACCTGCATGCTTCAGAAAATGTTGTGAGTCTGTTACTCACTTTCTTTTCTGTGGGTGTTGGCGTCGGCTCATTGCTATGTCGCAGACTTGGTGGAAGTCAGGTCAATATTAAAATGGTGCCGATTGGTGCTGTGGGTTTAACTGTTTTTGCACTTTATTTGGCTGCAAGCTTAAGTTTTGTACCCGAACATACAGGTCCATTAATCACCCTTTCTGAGGTTTTCAGTCAAGGTTGGAGTTATTACCATGTCATGATTGCCGTGACTTTATTAGGTATTAGTGGTGGTTTTTATATCGTTCCGCTCTATGCGATGATGCAAGCTTATTCACCTCGCTCACATCGTGCACGAGTGGTTGCCGCTAATAACATCTTAAATGCGGTATTTATGGTATCTTCTGCTTTATTCTGTATTATTATTTTGAGCATATTACAGATTGATATTAAAATACTTTTCTGCACGACTGCTGTACTTAGCGCCATTTTTTGTATTTGGCTGTTAAAACGAATCAAACCTTTGCTTAAAACTACGTAAGTCTCTTTGGAGGATTAATCCATGCGTCAATTTACAGGTATCGACAAACTTATTCATTCTTTTGATCAAGCCTTACGTAGTTTAGTTCCCGGAGCAACAGCTGCACATCGTGAAAATCCGTCTGTTGCTGAAAAAACCCAACTTGCAGTCAGCGAAGCACGCCATGTTGCAGGTTTAATGCGGGTCAATCATAGTGGTGAAGTATGTGCACAAGCGCTCTATCATGGCCAAGCACTGACAGCAAAACTACCGAATGTACGCTGTGAAATGGAACAAGCAGCGATTGAAGAACAAGACCATTTAGCATGGTGTGAAGATCGCTTAAAAGAATTAGACAGCCATACCAGTCTGCTCAACCCTGTTTGGTATGGCCTTTCTTTTGGGATGGGTGCATTGGCAGGTATTGCCGGTGATAAATACAGCTTAGGTTTTGTCGCTGAAACTGAGCGTCAAGTGAGCCTGCATTTAGAAGATCACATCCGCCAACTTCCTGAACAAGACGAACGTTCACGTAAAATTTTAATGCAAATGAATGAAGATGAGCTGCATCACCGTGATACAGCACTCAATGCAGGTGGTGTAGACCTTCCTGTTCCAGTTCGTATTGCCATGACTGGTATTTCAAAGCTGATGACCAAAACCAGTTATTACATTTAATGCTTTTCTAATGATTGTCGCTAAGTTTTATAAATAGTGAACAAAAAGCCTGCAATGATGCAGGCTTTTTCATAAGTAATGTTTTGACTCTAATACAATAATTCCTTCGCCATCAAAACAGTTTATAGGCTGCCATCGACTTGGTGTAAACCAATCAAAATTCAAACTATAAAGTTGCTCAGTGGACGGATAACCTGATCCACCTAATTCAAGCAGCCATCCTGCCGGACAAATTTCCTTTTGGTTATTAATCACAACAGAATGATCATGTGCCAATTCCAGCAATAAATGACGATCCAGCTCAAATGCAATAACATCAAATCCAGCTATTTGAATAAGCTCTGGAAAACGAGCCGAAGTCAGACCTTGACGAATATCAGTCATCTGTTCAAGAGAATAGTTGGTTTCAAATGATCGGTTGATCCATGTCCCCTGAGGCAATATCACCTCACCATAAACTAAAGGTTGTTTAAGCTGAATAATAATTTGTGCCATATACTCTTGATAAGCACGATCTGATTGATGATTTGAAAAAGCAATCTCTGCATAACTCAGGAGAACAAAAATTGGAAAAATGAGTAAAGTCGATAGCCCCCATTTTACAGTTTTATCTAGTTTAGGATGATACTTGCTTAATTTTTGTTGTTTTTTCTGCCATGCATTCCAATACAACCAAGCAGGAATCACGAATATGACCAGCAACACCGAAAAACACATAATGATAAAGGCAATCGCACCCGCACCATAACCTAAACCCATATTGCTCTCACTGAATATCCTTTTAAATCTTTTGATTATGTTTTGACGATTTTATCAGATCAGCCACGTTCACTTTATCAATGTTGATGATGCTTACGCCACCACTTCAACACCGTATAGAGCACACGTAAAAATACGATACATAATACAACGGCAATAACGATGTAAATATCTTGATGATAAGGCAGCATTTTCGCCCAAAATAGATGTAAATAATGACTGATTTGAAACCCAATCGTAGCGACCAACATCGCCCAAATAAAACAGGCAACTAGATTAATCAGCACATATTTTCAAAAAGGATAAGCACGCACACCGACTGCAATAGGTAAAATGGTTCTAAAACCCCATGCAAAGCGCATAAATAAAATGGTCAAAATAGGATAACGTTCAATAAACTGGCTCGCACGATCGAATTTTTGTGCAAATTCTGCATTCGACTGGATAAGTTTTTGCCCATAGCGAGCGCCCATTTGATAATAAGACTGATCACCAATAAAACTGCCTAGCATCGCCACTGCAATCAACATTGGAAAATGAAGTATGTGTTGATGGACAGCATAGGCGCCAATCATCAGCACTGTTTCTCCTTCAAACTATGTGCCAATAAAAATCGCAATATAGCCATAGTGCTGAATCAGATCCGTCCAGTTCATATCATTATTTTGAAGCTAAAAAGATAATGTAATCCTGCGACAGCCTATACGCTAGCGCATACCATGACAGGATTTGAACATTTTTTTGTTATTGTCTACTTGGGATATTTAGGGACATTTGAAATATACGTCATGAGTTTTGAAAGCATTGCGTTTCATTCGCTCAATCCACTAAAACCTTTTGGCAACTCACCATAGGAAATTGATGTGCTGGATGTTCAAACATTTCATTTTTCCAAATGTCGAACATTGGTATTTTAACATCGAGTGCTAAAGGCAGTTTTTTCGGATTAAATTGCATGTGCGCTAAGCCTTCGCCCCACGCGATCAGATCCAGATCCAAAGCGATATTATGAGACGGACGAACACGACCTGAGTCTGCTTCCATTTTTTTCAGTAAGGTGCTGATTTCATCTACAGATAAACTGCTTTTCACCAAACAAGCTGCATTCCAATAATCCGCCCCAATGCCATCACGACAAGGAATCACATAAATTTTGGAAAATTCAGCATGACCCAAAGCCTGAATTTGACGTAAAGCCAGTTGAAAATGCGGTTTAGGATTGAAATTACTCGCCAGAGCTAGGGCGAAAATCGTTTCGGTGGCGTTCAAGACGAATTCCTACAGAATTGGCTTGCGCGATAATGGCAGGCTTCCGGATGGTAATCATAATAGATTCAATGCTGTCATAGGTAGCAAAAAGTGCATCAATCACCAGTTTTGCTGCATGTTCGATCAATTTAGGTTGAGCAGTTTGAATGACTTTGGCTGATATTTCGCAAATTTCAGCATAATTCAAGGTATCTTCAAGCTCATCTGACTGAGCCGCCTGCGCTAAACTGGTTTGAATATTGAGGTCGAGCATCAAAGGCTGAATAATCTGACGCTCCCAATTGAAACAGCCGACGACAGTCTCAACTTTCAAACCTTCAATGATAATTGCGTCCATTCTTACACTCAAAATAAAATCTTAAACATCAATAAAATCCTCCTGTTTAAGCAAGAGGATTTTATTTATATCTTGCGGCTAAATTATTGCTTCAACAATAAATTAGGGTCCATAGTCTGCACCATTTGAATACGCTGGTCTGCATAAATATCGGTATATGGCGCAAGGATGCGCATAAAGCGATCGAAGTACAACATTTGTTTGAATAATAAAGCGAAGTCACGTGGGAAGCGAATACCATGACGCTCTCCGACTTGTACCATATCCATCATGATGTCATTCAAATCGGCAGGATTCGAGGTTAATAACTCTTGCGGATCGGCCAAAAGCACACCGCTAAATAAGCGCTCTAAGTCGGCAGCTAAGACTTGTGTGTCAATTTTGACAGCCGTCATGCCCATTTTCAGCATATTTTCAGCCATCAAGTTGTAGTCAGTTTTTTGTAGGGCATCCATAAACGCAATACATGCTGTCCACACTTCAGGTTTCAACTGGCCCACGATACCAAAATCGATGAAGCCAACTCGACCATCTTCTAGCAGCATCAGGTTGCCTGCATGTAAGTCTGCATGGAAACTATTACATAACATCAAGCTGCCAAACCATGTATTCATCGCTGTCACCAAAACTTGCGATGGATCTTTAGCGACTTTTTTAACCACATCAAAATCAGTCAATGGTACGCCGTATAAACGCTCCATCGTTAAGACACGACGTGTTGAATATTGGTGATAAACTTTTGGTGCAGTCGCGGCTTTGTTTTGAGTTACATTCAGATAGTTCACAAAGTCATCAAGATTTTGAGCTTCTTCAATAAAGTCCACCTCACGTACCATGCGAACTTTAATTTCTTCAACGATATCTGCAAGTGAAGCAAATTTGACTTTAGGTACAGCTTTTTCAACCAGTTTGGTTGCCCAATGTAAAACGTTTAAATCTGTATAGAGAATCGTCTCGACACCCGGTTTTTGCACCTTAATAACAACATTTTCACCACTGACCAATTTAGCAGCGTGTACCTGTGCAATCGATGCAGAAGCCAAAGGCTTTTCATCAATTGAAGCAAATATTTCATCTAAATTACGACCAGCAAATTCTGAAGCCAATACCTGCTGCACATAACTAAACGGCAATGACGGTGTCTGATCTAAACAACCTTGAAACTCTTCTACATATTCACGTGGAAATAAAGAAGGTGTACTTGCAATAAATTGACCTAATTTAATATAGGTTGAACCCAGTGATTCAAAAGTTTCACGCATGAGTTTTGCGTTACTTGGTTTTTCAGTTGCATATTTAAAGCCGGCTTTTGCCGCAACGACTGCGGTCTCACCCATTCGGGCAACCGAGCGAATTCCATCTAACCAGATATTGTTTTTCATAATGTCTTAGAAAAAAATAATTAACGTGAGTGTAGCAAAAAAATAAGGGCTTGCTGCTTTATCTTGCCTGACAGATTGGACAATCGGGATCTATTTCAAAAGCGAGAATTTTTTGTTTCATTGACAGACCATCCCACAACAAAAGTTTTTGTTTCAATACTGTCTTTCCTAAACCCAAATAGAGCAAGGCATGATGAGCTTGCAAACTTGCCATAACATTTGGTGTGGTTGCAAGCACACCCGAGTCTGCACAGCGCAAACTTTCATTGGCTTGTTGTTCTTTTGGAAATAGACATTCATAACATGCAGCGTTTCCTTCGACCATAAACAGTTGCCCTTGGAAACCAATCGCTGAAGCACTAATCAGCGCCACATTATTTTCTACGCAGCTCACATTGACCAAATAACGCGTGCTGAAATTATCACAACCATCGAGAACCAAATCTTGCTGTGAAATCAATGCCTTTGCGTTGCTTTCATCTAATTTTGTGGTATAGCTTTGCACTCGGATATGCGGGTTAATCGCTTGTAAGCGTTTAGCCAAAATTTCTGATTTATAAAAACCCACATCGTTTTTGGTATACGCGATTTGTCGTTGTAAATTACTGATTTCAATTCGATCTGCATCGATTAAAGTAATTTGTCCGACGCCTGCACGTGCCAATAATTCGGCTGTGGTACACCCAATTCCACCACACCCTACGATGAGTACATTGGCAAGTTTTAGCTTCTCTTGTGCATCGATGTCCCATCCATCAAGCAATATTTGACGGCTGTATAAATGCATTTCATCATCACTTAATTCAAATTCAGATGTTGATTCATTCGATTTAAACGTAGACAAAGTATTTCCTTATTAAAATTCGTCAAGCATAAAAAATGGGCGAGTTTATATCGCAGGCAAAAGATTAAAAACACCGATATCCATCAAATGTTGTTCGAGTACAAACCCGAAACAGTGTAAAAACACCCTGCTATTTGAGCAAGACAATATACAGCTTAAAGTTAAAATAAATGCTCTGTAGACATGGTATTTTTCTTAGTTAGCGTATCTTCAATTACACTATTTAAAATACAGTATCTCAGACACCTTAGTATGTAGAAACATCATAGAGGTATAGCGTATACATGTTTTAAAAATAATAAAT
>NZ_LQXP01000016.1:0-73159 GCF_003268405.1 Acinetobacter sp. CFCC 11171
GGGAAAAGAAAAAAAGAAGAATAGAATAGGAAAATGAATAAGTTAAAGTGACGAATAAATGAATATTTCTGCCTCAAATATAAAGTTAATAGTCTTCAATATTTCTATAAAGTTTATTGATCCGCTGAAATAATTGATTGCGTTGCAGCTTTAAGCATATATAAGACTTGGCCTAATAAAATGTCCTTATCTGTCAATGCTACAATAATCATGGGATGATTTTGTGCAGCAACAGATGTGAGTATCGCTTTTCCATTTTCGGCATCTAAGGTTATATTTTGACAACCGACCAAATGAATTTCTTTAATAAATGCTGACACCATTGCAAGGATAGAGCTGCTAACCGCAGCTAACTTGCTATTGTTATATTGCCCACGTTTGTAAACACTTGTTAGCTCAAATCCATCTGTTGAACACACCATGATGAAATGAACGCCTCGTGCATTGTTAATAATATTATTTATTTGTTCACGGGCATGTTGTATTAACTCATTCGAAGCGGTGCGTTTTGTGACATTAAACATGTTTTGCTCCTTATGCACTGATATAGTGATTTACTTCGATTGAGGTAATTAAAGCTTCAAGAAGCAGTAAAACGTCAGATTTTTTGCGACAGTCGATAAAGAATAGGGGCGAATATAAGTCCTGACTAATTAGCCAATCCTTATAGATAGCGGTATTTGTCGAACTGGTGATTTCATCTGTATGGGTAATTCCAATGGCTATGTTATCTGTATAGTTTTGGAAGGTTTCTAAATAGCTTTCGAGTTCACTTAGGGGATCATTAACATTATGATCAATCAAAATAATTGCACCGATTGCGCCTTGACAAATCACAGGCCAAATAAAATCAAAACGACTTTGTCCAGGGGTACCATATAAACCTATTTTTAAACCATCTTCTAAGGTCACTTCTCCGTAGTCGATACCCACTGTGGTTTCGAGTTTTTGATGGCTGGTTTGGTCAGTGTTAAGCGCTTCAGTAAGTAAAACAGGGATATCCGAAAGTGAACGGATCGCTTCAGTTTTTCCAGCACCCATAGAACCAGCAAAGACAATTTTATATTGCTGAAGAATCATGTTTGATGTCCTATTCTAAAATCCAAATTTACGGCGTAACTTACGAAAGAAGTTTTGTACAAAGTTCTTTTCTTCTGTTGGTTCATGCTTTTCGGGTGGTGTGTAGTGTTTATCCCAAAGATTTATTTTTTTTATATTCAGTGATGCCATATTCGCAGCAATGAACTGTCGAACAGTGCTGAGGGGAATATCATACTGTTCTGCAATAGTTGATATCTTTGCACCCTGGATAAAACATGCAGAAAGTTGAAAAATTTGTTTATGAGATAAATGTTCAGCAGGTTTTGGCCAGCTTAAAATTCGAAAATGACCATCTTCAGGAACTGTTTGGTAAAAATTCGGAGTTTGCCAAAATAGATTCCATATCCAGTCTTGAAGGATGACGGGGTGTTTTCGACTTACATGGGTCATATCTTCAATTGATGCGAAATCATATTTAAAACTAGCATCTGTGTGTTGAAGTTGACGCTCGAGGTTGAGCCAAGCTATATTTTGCGCGGTATCGATTACCGCTATTGTGCCTAGATCATCATATAGGTGTAATTTTTCATGATTATCTTCTGCATACATTTTTTTGAAGTAATCATCCTCCAAATTAAAATCGCTAAAGCTCTGGATTTGATCATGTTGAGCATGCTCAATGGATTCGTTAAGGTCATTATGGTTGACGAGATGTTTATCAATCCATTGATTGAGCTCTTGATTGTCGTCCACGGGAAGGAACAGCGTATTGTTTCTGACACGCCCTGATTGTTGGTTGTCTTTCGAGATCTTGAGCCAAGGTAAAGCGCGGCGCGTTAATATTTTTTGAATTCCTTCGGTGTCAAAAAAACGCTCATGAATAAATAAGCAATCGAGATTCATATCAGATGCACTTTTCCATTGGATATTAAAGTGCTGTGGAAAAATTGCGTAAAGCTGATGTTTGAGTTGATCTGAATCATGAATACTTAATCCAGCAATGCCGATATTGATATATTGCTTATTCATGGTGTTCCTCGACTAATTTTATTCAAATCTGTAAAACATTTTGGGAATAAAAAACCCTCTTATTGGTATAGGAGGGTTGGGTGAAATTAAGCAAAATCTAAACTTTTTTCATAAGTTTTTAATTCGTGTCGAGCCATGGCTAGGTTTGCTTTGGCACGATCAAGTACTAAATATAAGAATACGGATTCATTATTTTCCAGTGGACGAATTAAGTGATACTGCTTTCCTAAGGTAATTAAAATATCGACAATGTGATCATCTAAATTGAGTGACTGAGCAACACGTCTTTTGGAGCGAACCACTTCAGTATTTCCAGCAGCTGCTAATTCTAAATCAATATCTCCACCGCCTTGTGTCGCCATAGCTAGGCCACTTTCACCGTCTACCAGTGCCGCTGCATAAAAACCGTCGATTGTTGTGAGTGATTCTAATGAAACTTTAGCCATTTTTATGCCCCTCTTTTAGGTTATACATGATTATTATTTGTAGATATTTAGGTAATTAAACTAGCGTTTTTAACTACATAATTTAATTATAGGAAGCGTAAGGGGCATTGCAATAAAATTAATTTTTTGCTTTAAAAGGATAATATTTTCTAAATATAGCGTTAAGTTTTTGGATTTAAAAAATGTGATTTAATTTACTGTATATATTTTTTTATGTGTATTCGGACTTCATTTTTGATATAAATTTTACCAAAAATTCAAATGTAATATTTTGTAAATGGTGTGACAAAAACCAATTTTTGCAGAATAAAGCTGACCGATTTACATAAAGAAAACAAAAAGTGATCTAAAGGCGTGTAATTTAGAATATTCAATTTAAAAAAACCTGCTTAAAAAGCAGGTCATTGATTTAGACAAATGAAGCTACTTAAGAAAAAATATTACAAGCTGCAGATGCCAAAATCCATAAAATCACCACTGCAACAATAGGCTCTACAATTTTTGACCAAGTTGGAACTTGTACTTCAGTTGTCACATCTTCTTGAGTATGTTGTTGATTAACCATTTGATTGAACTCCTTCATTGATGCTTCTAATGATATCTCTTCTTGCAGATTTGGTTTAGAACCAAGAAGCTCTGTTAGGTTGTTTGTTGACCAAACCCAATCATCCGCTTGACCAGAAAGGTGTTCAATTTGTCCATTGAGTAATTCTTGAATGCTTTGTGGTGAGTGTGAGCCGGTATCATGAAGTTGCTTTAATTCATTTAATTGTAAATGAAAAATTTCAGTTGTTAGGTGTTCAAGTTCAGAGCGTTCTAATATTGATGCATTCGATGGATTGGTGGTCAGATGGCGTGAAACTTCTTGAATATAGAGTTCATCAGGATGAGTAATTTCTTGATAAACCTTTTGAGTATTATTGCGGAGCTGATGAATCAATTCACCTAAAGTTAATGCATTAATTTCACGTATATGTTGACGTTTTTCTTCACGATTTAAATGACTTAAAAGCGTAGGCTTTTGAGATTCTATTTGTTCGACAAAATATTGTACTAAATCAAAAGCCATTATTCGCTTCCTTATTCTTTAATCGAGCAACCTTAAACCTGGTTTTTTCTTCGGCTGCTCTTGTTGTTCTTGGTCGTTTGATTTTAAAGCATTTTGATCATTCTGAATACCTTCATATTCTTGAGGATCGAAGAACATGCCTTGACCATTTTCACGTGCATAGATACCTAGAACAGCAGAAAAGGGGATATAGAGGTTTTGCGAAACGCCACCAAAGCGTGCAGAGAAAGTAATCGTCTCATTGCTCATGTGTAGCGCATGCGTTGCATGAGGTGCGATATTCAGGACAATTTGGCCATCTTGGATATATTGAACTGGCACCATCGTACCATTCTGTGTCGCATCGACAAGTAGGTACGGTGTAAGTTGATTGTCACAAATCCATTCATAAAGTGCCCGTGTTAAGTATGGACGCGTTGGAGTGAGTTGTAGTTCTTGTTCAGACATAATGCTTACTCGAATATTTACGGGAAATTAATTTTTTGCTAAAAGCTCGCTATAGCGATTTTTTTCCTGCAATGTCATCGATTTGATAAATGCAGGACGGCTAAAGATGCGTTGGCAATAGAGAAATATAGGGCGGCATTGCTGTTTGGGAAGCTCAATCCCCATGGCTTTTAGGCGCAGAAATACAGGTGCGAGCATACAGTCTAACATGCTAAATTGTTCAGACATAAAATAAGGATAATGCTGAAACAAGGGGGTTAGTGAAATGAGTGTATCACGTAATTGTTTTTGTGCTTTTTGCTTGGCTTTTTCATCGAGGGTATCGGGATGGCGAAGCATAATATCGGCAAGTCTTAACCAATCTTGTTCGAAGCGCCATACATATTGACGTTGCTCTGCACGAGGCATGGGTGCATCTGCATACAGTTTATTTTGACGATATCGGTCATCCAGATATTCGGCAATAATACTGCTGTTATAGAGTTTTAGGCCATTTTCAATCATCATCGGAAGTTGATTGTAGGGATTTAAACTCGCAAGATCTTCGTCTTCATCATCAGCAATAATTAAATTATGTTTGATTTGCTTCTCTGCAAGTACATAGCGTATCCAGTGTGAGCGAAAGTCATCCGCATGACTGTAAAGCGTAATTCCTTGGAGAGGTGCATTTTCGACTGACATAATCCGAGACGTTGAGAAATGAATAAGATAGGATACTAAAATTAGACAGTAAAATCACGGAGACTTTAGCAATATCAATGCAGCTACAGTGAAAATTACAGTTTTGTTTTATTTGATTTTATCTGATAGCTTTTCATGTCATTCATTTACCTGATCGTCACCGCATGATAACCATTGCACTTGTACAAAAAATATTATTTTTCGCTGCAGTTATTTTTATGGGCGTTGGCTTTTATACGGCACTCGCTGGAGGTTATGCCTCTGATTATGGAGCAGAGGATGATAGCCTAGAACAAAAAAGCAAAATGACCATTTGTACAATTACACTAACACTGTCGGTTATATGCTTAATTGCGAGTTTTAGTCTTTTTGTTTATCGGATCGTTATTCTATTTGCATCATCTTCATAAAAATTAAGACATAAAAAACTTGGCATAAGCCAAGGTTTTTTGTCCGATTCGGTAAACGAATTAACGTTTAGAGAATTGAGGACGTTTACGAGCTTTACGTAAACCAAGTTTCTTACGTTCAACTTCACGAGCATCACGAGTAACGAAACCAGCTTGACGAAGAGCAGGTTTAAGAGTTTCGTCAGAAGCAATCAATGCACGAGTAATACCGTGACGGATAGCGCCTGCTTGACCACCGATACCACCACCAGCAACAGTGATGTAAAGGTCATATTTCTCAGTAGCTTCTAAAAGCTCAAGTGGTTGATTAACAACCATACGAGCAGTTTCACGACCGAAATATTGTTCTAAAGAACGGTTGTTGATTACGAGTTTACCAGTACCAGCTGATAGGAAAACACGTGCAGTTGCGGTCTTACGGCGACCTGTACCATAGTTAGTAGCCATGTGCTGTATCCCTTAGATGTCCAAAACTTGTGGCTGTTGAGCAGTATGTGGATGCTCAGTACCAGCGTACACTTTCATTTTCTTGATCATTGCATAACCAAGAGGACCTTTTGGCAACATGCCTTTTACAGCACGTTCGAAGATTTCTTCTGGTTTGTGAGCAACTAATTTTTCGAAATTAGTTTCACGAATACCACCAGGGAAACCAGTGTGGCGATAATATTTCTTATCAAGTGATTTTTTACCAGTCACTTGAACTTGCTCAGCATTGATAACAACGATGTAGTCACCAGTGTCAACGTGAGGAGTATAAGAAGTTTTGTGCTTACCGCGTAAACGACGAGCGATTTCAGTCGCAAGGCGACCTAAAGTTTTGCCAGAAGCATCAACAACGTACCAGTCGTGTTGAACTTCAGCTGGCTTAGCGCTGAGAGTTTTCATTAAACCACTACCTATTATAGTTGGTTTGGACTATGGAAGCTGTCCAAACAAAAGGAGACGCGATTCTATACGAATACGTGAAGAATCACAAATGAAAATATAAAATTTCAAGCGCTGTATTGTAGTATATTTCTTCAGCAATAAACAGCAGATAATCCAGAAATTATAAAAAAAGCGGATGAAAGTAAATCATGTTGAATTCTAATCTGTTAAAAAACACATCTGAACCCTCATTTTGGCGGCAATGGTTGCAATTAATGGGCTTATGTAGCGCCTTGGTTTTAAGCCCAACTTTTTTGTATTTGGTGTATTTGCACGGGGCGGATGGTGCGATCATCGTTTTGTTAATGATGCTCACTTTATTTTTCCTTAGTTATTTATTGGTTTATCTGTTGATTGGATTATTGCTTCTGGGTGGTATGTCTTTTTGGCTGATAACGAAGTACCCGCAACATGTGTCAGCCGTTCAGCGCGGCATTGTAATTCTTATTGCATTGATTTGGATCATTGGCATTTCAGGTTTTGCTTTCGATTTCATTCCATACAATGTCGCACAACGCGCTTATTTTTGAGTTTTAGTCCGATATTTTTAATCAATAAAATTAGGTCTGTCATGTGCATCACACAGTATAATAATGCTATTGCACACACAGGATAGACCCATGCTGCCTTTATATATCACGAGCGGTGAACCCGCAGGTATCGGACCTGATATTTGTTTGAGCTTAGCCAATCGAATAGATGAAAGGCCACTTGTGGTTCTTATTGATAAAGATTTGCTGCTCAAGCGTGCTCAACAGTTAAAGCTCGAAGTTGAACTGATTGACTATGTTGGGCAGGAGGGTTCGGCAGCTCTAGGTCAGCTTTATGTGGAACATGTACCTGTAACAACACCTGTTATTGCAGGTCAGTTAGATGTGAATAATGCAGCCTATGTGTTGGAACAATTACGTCGTTCTGCAGATTATGCGATGTCTGGCAAAAGTGTAGGTGTTGCAACTGCACCTGTGCAAAAGTCGATTATCAATGATGCCGGTATCCATTTCAGCGGACATACGGAGTTTTATCAAGAATTTGCAGGCGTTGATCGTGTCGTGATGATGCTTGCGACCAAAACGCTCCGTGTCGCATTGGCAACTACACATTTACCGCTTCGTGATGTAGCCGATGCCATTACTCAAGAACGTTTGCATCAAGTCATTGATATTGTAATTCATGATTTAAAAACTAAATTTAAAAAAGATCATCCGCATATTTTAGTCTGCGGTCTAAACCCACATGCGGGTGAAGATGGCTATTTGGGCATGGAGGAGATTGAAGTGATCAATCCGGTGCTTGAGCGTTATCGCGCTCAAGGAGTGAATATGAGCCTGAGCTTACCTGCCGATACCTTATTTACCCCTGAAAATTTAAAAGATGCCGATGCAGTTTTGGCGATGTATCACGATCAGGGCTTGCCTGTGTTAAAGTCGCAGGGCTTTGGCGAAGCCATCAATATCACTTTGGGCTTGCCGTTTATTCGGACTTCAGTGGATCACGGCACAGCACTGTCACTGGCTGGAACTGGTCTTGCTAAAAGTTCGAGTTTACAGGTGGCGGTTGATTTGGCTTTAGAATTAGCACGTGCGAAAAATAACGAAACTTAATAATAAAGGTTTGAATTTTATATGAATAATAGTAAAAAATTATCAAAAATAAAACAGGAAAATAACAAGATGCTTAGGGCGAAATCGATCATTCGCCCATTTTTTGGGATTGCGTTAGCGTTGATGCTGTCAGCATGCTCAACGCTCGCTACAGATCATCATTCTTGTGAATTAAAAGTATTATCGTTGCAAATTCCAAAACAGACGGAAGGATTTATACGTTTTGCATCACCGGCTGCGTGGATGGCTTTAAACATAATCAGCAAAAATTTAATCAAGCGCTGACTGCGGTGCATAAAAAATATGCGAATCGTGATGGTGCTGATAAAATGCTTCAAGATGGACAGGCAATCAATGCTAATATTGATCTGCTTGTACAGCATCAAAATAGCCTGAGTGCGCTATATGAATCTCAACTTCTTGTAAGTGAAACCATTCCGGGTATTCAAGCTGAATATAACATTCTGGCTGATATGATGACTAGAGTAAACAATTCAGCTATTCAAGCAATGATTGCCAAAAATCAAGTCTATATTGCGGGACGAATGTTGAGTTCTTTGCTGAAGTTAACTGATGTGAATTCTATTCATCCAGACGATTTAGATGACTTTTTAGCAGATTTTGAAACTTTCAATATTTATTTGAAGGCTCAACTGAATGGTAATCCCGAACTGGGTGTAGAGCGCGTAAACAATGCTGAAATGCGTGAAAGTTTGCTCTCCATTCAGGCTGAAACTGAAGAAATGATGAAATCTGAAACAATGGCTTTGTTGCAACAAAGAGAGCCATTGCTCAGTGTAATTAACGCGGCTCGGGATAATGTGACCAAGTCCGAAGAAATTTTTGCTCGCTTGAGTGAATTTGAATCAAGTCAGTAATCGTTGTAATAAACCTATGCGGAGAATTTTATGTATCAAATTAATGCCCTAAACCCAAAAGATGAAGGGCATCACACGCGTAAGCGGTTTGGACAGAATTTCTTACATGATCAACGTGTTATTGCCAAAATTGTACGTTCGGTAAATCCGCGTACTGGTGACAATATTGTCGAAATTGGTCCCGGTCTTGCTGCGCTTACATCGCCTTTAATTGGTGAATGCGATGCTTTAACTGTGGTTGAGCTGGACCGTGACTTAGCCGCAGGTTTGCCGGGCCGTGTGCCGCATCCCGAGCGCTTGACCATTGTTGAAACCGACGCGCTGAAATATGACTTTACCGAGCTGTTTGCCGAAGGCCGTCCACTGCGTGTGGTTGGCAACTTGCCGTATAACATCTCGACACCGCTGCTGTTCCATCTCTTGGAGTTTGGCGACAAAGTCAAAGACATGCACTTTATGCTGCAAAAAGAAGTCGTGGACCGTATTACCGCTTCACCGAATACTAAAGAATACGGCCGTTTATCGGTGATGATCCAATACTTCTGTAAACCGACGTTTTTATTTGAAGTGCCGCCGGGTTCGTTTAATCCGCCGCCAAAAGTCACCTCTGCGGTATTCCGTTTAGAGCCTTATGCCGTTAAACCGATTGTGGCGAAAGATGAAAAAGCGCTTGCGCGTTTGGTTTCACATGTCTTTACTCAACGCCGTAAGACGTTACGCAACAGCTTAAAAGGCATGCTGGTTGAAGATGGTTTTGAAAATGCAGGGGTTGATCCAATGGCGCGTCCAGAAACCCTAACACTTGCAGAATTTGTCGCATTAGCAGATCAAATGGTGGCTTAAATAATTATGACTCGCAATATTCGCTATAACTATGTCATTGGTGATGTTCAAGGCTGTTTTGAAGCATTAAAAGCTTTACTGAAAGAGATCAAGTTTGATGCAGACCAAGATTTTATATGGTTTGCCGGTGATCTCGTCGCACGGGGTGAAAACTCGGTAGGCGCTTTGCGGTTCATCAAAAAATTAGTGGATAGTGAAGTTGCGGCGACGGTACTGGGCAATCATGATCTGACTTTGCTGGCATGCGCTCGTGGTATTAAGGATATCAATCCTAAAGACAATATCGATGATGTGATTCACGCTTTAGAAAGTGATGATTTGATCGATTGGTTGCGCAAGCAGCCGCTGTGTCTATTTCCGAATGAGCAAACCATTTTGACCCATGCAGGCATTCCTTTGAATTGGACTGCGCAGCAAACCGCAGACTTGGCAAAAGAGGTGGAAGCGGTGATTGGTCATGACGACTTTGATGTGGTTGATGCGTTTCTTCAAGTGATGTACGGTAAAGAGCCGAACCTATGGACGGATGATTTGTCTGGTCATGCGCGCTTACGCTGTATTACCAACTATTTGACCCGCATGCGCTTAACCGATGCAGAAGGCCGTTTAGAGTTTAGTTTTAAAGATTCACTCGATGACCCTATGCCGAAGGGTTTTAAGCCATGGTTTGAGTTTGAGTCACAAGCAGCTCAGACCCATCAAATTCTTTTTGGTCATTGGGCTGCTTTACAAGGAAAAAGCATTTCAGCAAAAATCCAAAATGTGGATGGCGGATGTGTCTGGGGCAATCAGTTGATGGCCTATCGTTTAGAAGATCAGCACATGTTTGCTGTCGATAATCCTGTAATGTAAGTATTTAAAAATAAAAAAGCCGCATTGATGCGGCTTTTTATTGGTGTGAGGATTAGTCTAAACGAATCCAAGTTTGGTTACGACCTAAGACTGAAACGCCAATACTTGCACGGATCGAAATACGTTTTCCTGTGCTGTTTAAGCGCACTTTAGCATCATAAACTTTGCCAGAAAGAGGGTCGATAATACGACCTTTTTCATAATTATTTGTATTATTAATTTGCTTTAAACCTTTAACAATTTCCATGCCGAGAATCGGTTGGTTGGTATAAGGTGCAGGGCACTTATTGCAGTTTTTTTGCGGTGTATAGCCCGGGCGTGGCGTAATTTTAATAATTTTACCGGTATAGGTATTATTGGATTCTTTGTGAATCGAAATAATCGCTTTGGCCGCTCCTGTTTTATCGTCAATTTGTTGCCACGTGCCAGCAATGTCATTTGCAAATGCACCATTCATCAATCCGAATGTGCAAAGGCTGAATAATATTTTTTTAAACATAATCGCTTTTCCCCTAGAAGCGTGATTTATGAGCACGTATGTTAGAAAGTTTACGAGAATAGTCAACTTTATTTTTAAAATAATTTGAATATCTTAGGCATAAAAAAACCGCCATGTTGGCGGTTTTTATAACACTGAGCTTACTCTTGGCGAATCCAAGTTTGACTACGACCGAGTGCTGAAACACCCATATAGCCACGCAGCGTGAGACGTTTTCCGCTGGCATTTAAGCGAACTTTTGTGTCGTAAATTTTGCCAGAAAGTGGGTCAATAATACGGCCTTTGTCGTAATTATTGGTCCCTTCAACATGTTTTAAACCAGTTAACACATCAAGGCCTAAAATCGGTTTGTTTTTATAAGGTGCAGGGCAGTTTACACAGGTGTCACGTGGCGTATAGCCCGGACGCGGCGTCACTTTGATGATTTTACCCACGAATGTGCCATTACTTTCTTTACGGATTTCAATAATGGCTTTTTGTGAACCAGTTTTATCATCAATTTGTTGCCAAGTCCCTGAAAGGTCTTGAGCAAAAGCTGAACCACTCATTACAGCAGCTAAGAATAAGAGGCTCACTTTTAATTTTTTCATCAGATATTCCCTGTAGGTGGTTCACCTATATCAAATCAATTAACTGAATAAATTCAAAATTTATTCAGCGCGAATCCATGTCTGTGTACGACCAATCGCGGAAATCCCCAGATATCCACGTAAATGTAAGCGCTTACCATTGGCAGAAATTTTGCCTTTTAAGCTGTAAATTTTGCCTGCTAAAGGATCAATAATTTTTCCTTGAGAGTAGGTATTTTCACTTTCAAGTTTCAGCCCCTTAAATACATCCATCCCTAAAATAGGCTGGTTGGTATAAGGTGCAGGGCAATTCACACATTTTTCCTTTGGTGTATAACCCGGACGTGGCGTCACTTTCACAATTTTGCCGGTATAGGTGTCTTTGGCATCTTTTCGAATTTCGATCAGTGCTTTAGGCGAACCGGTTTTATCGTCAATTTGTTGCCAAGTCCCTGTAAGATCTTGAGCATAAAGTGCAGAGCTTGTTACTACAGCACCGAATAATGCAGCCCATTTCAAACTTTTTTCGATCATATTAATAATCCTTTATCAATACACTTTGTGAGGGTTTATTGATCATACTAGGTAATATCTGAACTTAGAGCAACTACTCTAAGCATAAATATTTACATTTTATTCGGGAAAGTTGACATGTTGCACAAAAGTGCCTTTACCAAAAATGTAACATCCACAGCACATCGTTCAATGTGTTGTGGTGTACCCTAGAATTTATATTAAGTTTATTTTTTATACAAAACAATCATTTAAAAGTGATTGCTCAGTCACATATTTTGTAGATAGAGTATGAAAGTTGGCAACCAGATTGCTGTGAATACTGCATTTACCGCCATGCCAAATGCCGCATAGCGCCCAGCAATGCTGCCGCGCTGCCAAGCTTGAGCTGTGCCAATCGCATGTGCAGCAAGTCCTAAGGCGAGTCCTGATGCACGTTCATCATGAATATTTTTGAGTATGATGGGTGAAAATGCTGCGCCAATCACCCCTGATAAAATCACAATCAAAATCACCAAAGGAATCGGGGAATGCAGCAGCGTGGCAATGTTGATGGCAATAGGGGTGGTCACTGCCCGTGTAGCAAAAGCCATAATGGTTGGATCTGACAAATGCAGCAAATAAGCCAGACCCATAGGGAGGGCAGCGGCACTGATACTGGCAAAGACTAAAATCCCGCCCACGGCTTTTAAAGGCAAGTCATCGTAGCGCATCGCTGCTAAAGGAATAGCCAAGGCCACTGTGACATAGCCGAGTAAGTTATTGAACAGTGGATTGACCTGTGCCATATAACTTTCATAGGAAATGCCAAAAAGATAGAGCATACCAATGACGAAAAACATCCCAATCACAATCACGGGGATTTGCGGTAATTTTTTATTAATAGGTTTTGCGACAAGATAGGCGATCAGGGTAATGATGAATCCAGAGATGATTGAAAGCATGTTGATTCTCCTATAGCCATTTCTTAGACATTTTTGCGTAGACCCACAGCGGTATGAGGGTGCTGACAAAGAGAACAATCAAAAACATCGGAATTTCATCGCCTAAATGCATCATCATTAGCAATGAGCCTGCACTAATGGGTAAGAAGGCAAAGGCACTTTCTTTCATGATTTTATTATTGGTATCGACCAAACTGGCTGGAATTTTGTTGAATTTTCTCCAAAATGAAAGCACGATCAAGAGGGCAATCAAACCGACTAGATTGCCTAATTCTGGGTGATTGAATTGCTTCATGACCCAGACCGCGCCTTCACGGAAAATAATAATTAATGCAATAGTGCCTATCCAGGCTTTCCAGTCGATGCGCTTGATCCAGTCCATTTTTGTCTTTCGTTAAAATTATACTAATCAAGTTTTAACCGATTTAGTCTTTAATTTCAAATTCTTCAAGTGGACGTTGAAATTGTTGCGCACGCGTTCCCAAAATTTCTTCGATGGGTAAATGCGCCTGTTTAATCAGTTGTTCTAACTTATGCGGGGCAATGATGACATGCAAAATTAAGTTGCCTTGTTCATCATAACTTTCATTTTGGATCACATTGAGCGCATACAGTTGTGTTCTTAATTTGCCATAAGCCGGTTTTAGACGGACTTCAAAGCTTTGAATCTGTCCCATTAAGCATTCTTGAACCGCTTGGCGTAATAAGGGAAGACCTTTACCACTATGTGCTGAGACATAAACACGTTCCGGCTGATGCGGCTTGCCATAGATGATTTTAGGATCTTCGCCACTGACATCAATTTTGTTATAAACGCGCAGAATCGGAACATCTACACCAATTTCTTTCAATACTTTTTCGACAGCCTCGATTTGTTCCATCATGTCAGGGCTGCTGGAGTCAATGACATGTAACAATAAGGTCGCCTCCAACGTTTCTTCTAAGGTGGCTTTAAACGACTCGACCAGTGAGTGCGATAAATTACGCACAAAACCTACGGTATCGGCGAGCACTAAGTTGCCGATACCATCCCAATGTAGGCGGCGTAAGGTCGGATCAAGTGTCGCAAACAGTTGGTCAGCTGCATAGACATCGCTTTTCGCTAAATTATTAAATAAGGTCGATTTACCCGCATTGGTATAACCCACCAATGACACGGTCGGAACAGCAGCTTTTTGACGTGCCACACGACCTTGCATACGTGTTTGGCGGACTTTCTCAAGTTTCGCTTTGAGTTGCCCCATACGTAGCTTGAGTAGACGACGGTCAGTTTCCAGCAGCGTTTCACCTGGTCCACGTAGGCCGATCCCGCCTTTTTGGCTATCGAGATCGCCACGACTACGAATCAGTCGTGAAGCCATATGTTGTAATTGGGCCAATTCAACTTGCAATTTACCTTCATAGGTACGTGCGCGTTGGGCAAAAATATCTAAAATTAATTCTGTACGATCGACCACACGACAACGCATGATGCGTTCAAGATTACGTGCTTGGGCAGGGGTGAGAGCATGGTCAAAGATGACCAATTCGGCTTCATATTCTGCGACTACTTCTGCAATTTCTTCAGCTTTCCCTGAGCCGATAAATAATTTGGCATCAGGCTTAATACGCTGAGCATGCACATGTTGCAAAATATTGGCACCTGCAGATTGAGCAAGTAAGTGGAATTCTTCGGCATCAAGGTCTGCAAGCATTTGTACTGCCACACTGACTAAAATTACGCGTTCACCGCTCGCTTGATGTTGATTTAAATTTTCCACTCAGCACACACTCCTGTTTAAAGATTCATTTTAGGCGAAAATGCAGTGCGAGGGTTAATCTAAGTGAGGGATTAATGGCTAAGTTCTGTATGTCGTGCTATTCAATTAGAGAAAGCTTCGAAAGCTCAGCGCCAATAAGAAAAGCACACTCACATATATCAATGAAAAACCAGCAATGGCTTTTAACGCTTGCCATGAAGAAATAGGGGGATTGTCTGAATATGAATGATTCATAATTTTAACCTTTAAAACCGATATAAAAATAATATTTGATTTTTAAAAACGATTAAAATGGGAAAATATTATCTTCGACTTCGGTTTTTATGATCAATGCAAAAAAACTGTCTTCGGTATATGATGATGAAAATTTACGCCAAATTGTGGCACCGTGTCCTTTTAGTGAACCGTTTATGAATCAACCTCAAATCGTCAATACACCGCAAATTAATGTGTTTTCAAAATTTTATTTGTATTGTAAAAAAGTCGGTGCAGCAGCTGTTGCCGTGACGCAGGGTTTTTATTTGGTTTATCGTCATCAATTGTATAAAGACCCGAATAACCCGCAAAATACCCGCTATGTGCAGTATTTTTGTCGCAAGTTATGCAAAGTATTTAATCTTGAAGTCAAAGTGCATGGCGAAATTCCACGTCAACCAGCCCTTTGGGTAAGTAATCATATTTCATGGTTAGATGTGGCAGTTTTGGGTTCTGGCGTACGTGTTTTCTTTTTGGCGAAAGCTGAGATTGAAAAATGGCCAGTGCTGGGTAATTTGGCGAAAGGCGGTGGCACCTTATTTATTAAGCGTGGCTCTGGCGACTCGATTAAAATTAAAGAACAAATTACGGGCTTCTTAAAACAAGATACGCCGGTACTCTTTTTCCCAGAAGCCACCACTTCAGATGGCAGCAAAATTAAAAAAATTCATGGTCGTATTTTAGGTGCGGCAATTGAAGCCGAACGTCCAGTCCAAATTTGCTTAATTTGCTATGTGAATCAGGACGGTGAACTCGATAATATTGCGCCCTATGTCGGAGACATTAGCTTTGATCGACATGTCAAAAATGTCTTAGAAATGCCGAAAGTCACAGCGCATCTGATGACATTGCCCGCAATTGATTCGGCAGGTCATACTGTTGACAGTCTGACACAAGAAGTGCAGCAAAAAATGAATCAGGGATTGGCAGAACTTCAAGCCAAAGTCCTTAAAGCGCCAGTTCCAGTTGAAGCTTAATGAATTAGTGATACATGCTGCAAGGGGGATGCCTTTGCAGCACAATCCTTACATAAAGCCTTCGAGCGGCAACCAAGAGATAAATTTCACCCCTGCTTTTTGCCACCACTTGATTTTCGGTTCACGTGGATAAATACGCGTTTGACCATTTGACAGCTTAATTTTCCAATTGATCTGTTGGTCTGCATTGAGCACTAACTTATAGGCATATTTACTTAAATTTTCATCCATGGTGTAGTGGACCGCTTTGGCTAAGCGTGGGCTATTCAGTAATACTCCAATTTCAGTATTTAAATATGCTGAACGTGGATCAAAGTTAAATGAGCCGATAAAGACTTGTTTTTCATCAATTGCCATCAGTTTGGCATGCAGACTCGAACGGCTTAAACCTTTTAGACTAACTTTAGATTTTTCCGCCAACTCTTTGGTATTGGTGTTGAGGTTTTCTGCATCAGGTCTAGAGAGAAATTCATAGAGTTGAACGTCGTGTTCCAAGAGATCTTGGCGATATTTGCTATAAAAAGCATGAACTAATGGTACGTCATTGGCCTGGAATGAGTTGGTCAAGACTCTGACTTTTACGCCATCTGCACGAAGGTCTTTTAGGCGTTCAGCCCCTTTTTTTTCGGGGACAAAGTAGGCTGAAACGATATCGACACTTTGTTCCGGTTTATCTAAACGGTTGAGGAGCTGAAAGTTGAGGTGCTCTTCTTTTTTGGCTTTAGATTTGATTTTGCTCGGGGAATCTTTGACCACTTCGGCTTTGACCCAGTCAAATTGGATTTTATTGTTGAGCCAGTCATCAAAGGCATGTGAACGGTTAGCTAAGTCCAAATAATTGACCACAGTGGCTTCTTGGTTATAGTCATCGAGTTGTTGTTTGAGACTGTCAAAGCGCAAACTATAGTGGCGTGGATTGACCAATTGACGTACTGGAAAGGCATAATCATCATTCCAATATTCGTCAAAAGAATGGATGATTTCATCGGATGCCGCACCGACCAGCATGACGTCAACATCGGAAAATTGATAATTATCACTGACGTTATAGTATTGGTTACTCATATTGCGACCACCAATCAATGCGATTTGATTGTCTGCAATAAAGCTTTTGTTGTGCATACGACGGTTGATGCGTTTTAGATCCAGTACCATATCGACAGGGCGGAAATGTCGGAAGCGGTACGGGTTATACAGTTTGACATCAATATTGGCATGTTGGTCGAGTGCCATATAAATGCCTTCCATTTTTTTGGCATTGTTGTCATCGACCAATAAACGAATTTTCACCCCACGATCTGCAGCTTTGATCATGGCATGCAGGGCCAAAGCACCAATTTTGTCGTTATCCCAAATATAGTATTGTAGATCTAAACTTTTTTCGGCTTTATTGATCAGTTCGATTCGAGCCGCTAAGGCTTCTAATGGGTCATATAGAACATGATAACCAGTTAAGTTAGGATTTTGTTCCCGTAACGGCAGCACAATTTTAGCAAGGCTAGTATCGTCAGTGGGAGTATTAAAGGCATATTCCACAGGTTGAGTTTGCTGTTTAGGCAAGGTACTACATGCAGATAAAGTCAAAACAAGGCTACAACTCAGCAAAACCACCTTAGTGTGGTTATGTATGAAGGACAAATTTTGCTGTTTCAGTGTAGCTGAGTTCATACTGTTAGACATACTAAAAAATTTGATTTGAGTATAAGTGTCAGCTGTGAAAAGATAAATATAGTGACCGAGTTTTCTCGTTAGGCAAATTGTAGAGCAAATGTATGTGGGAATTAGATTCCGTAGTGATGTATTTTTATATCGGGCTGGCTGTGCTGGGCGTTTGGGCAATATCCCAAGCTTGGTTAAGCCAGTCGCGCACGGAAACGATTCATCCGTTTAAAGCCTTCGTACATTTGTTGGCGTTTTATCTCTCGTATTTACTTATCCCTTTATTCTTCTTTAGCTTTTATGCAGGCTGGAGTGGCTATTATTCACTACATGAAGCAATTTTTGTCGGTGCTGTTACGGGGCTTTTGTGCTATGCCCGATTTATCGAGCCGCACATGATTCAGGTGAAAAAATGTCAATATCAATTGCATGAAACACGACAATTATTAAAGCCTGTACGCATTGCCTTAATTGGTGATTTACACATTGGTTTATTTTCGGGCCATGAACGTCAGTTAAAAATGATCGTCGATAAAATCAATGCACAAAATCCTGATTTGGTCGTGGTTGCAGGGGATTGGACTTACGAGCCAGAAAATAAGTTAGCTGAAGAGCTGGCCGTACTAAAAAAAATTATTGCTCCGATTTATTCGGTGAATGGTAATCATGATGAGCAATATCCCGGTCCGCCTATTCAAGAGTTGTTAAAGCATGCATTAGAAAGTAATCATGTGGTGGATATCGAAGGGCAGGTGGTTGAGTTTAATGAGTTTCGCTTATTAGGCGTTGGGGACTTATGGGCTGGTAAAGCCGATATGCGCTATTTGCCAGAATTGCCACAAGATAAACCTTGGATCATTTTGTCGCATAATCCAGATACCGTTGATATGGTACCTAAACTGCCAGGACGACCATTGATGTTGTCGGGTCATACACATGGTGGACAAGTGGAATTGCCATGGTTGACCGATTATGTAATGAAAAAAGTGTCGATTTTAGGTCATAAAAAAGGGCTATATCAGCATGACAATGCAGATGTCTTTGTCACTGTTGGTACGGGCATGGTTGGGGTACCTTTCCGTTTTCTTGTGCCACCGACCATTGATATTATCGAGTTGGTTTAATCAAAAACTACCGTTCATTATCGCTAAACGGTTTGGTGACTGTACCTCTTGATGTAGAGCTACAGGCCTTGTTTGGTTAATAAAATTGAATCGTGCCATTCATTTGCTGTTTGAAATTAAGTGAATGACCGTGTATTGGAACAGATGATGTGTATTGCTCAGTTGGATCTAAGCTGCATTCATGAATAAAATCGAAATGATGTCAACTATAGAGTAGCTAATCAGGTCATTGACTCAATTTGAGACATAAAAAAGCCAGCAATAGGCGCTGGCTTTTTTATTATGTGCAGATTAAACCTGATTATTCACATCATCATTTTTGGTTTCGCGAATCATTAAGAACGCGATCAATGAAAGGATTGATGCTGCAGTTAGATAGTAACCTACTGCATATAAACCATAGCCAGTTGCAAGTTTAGTTGCGATCAATGGCGCGAAAGATGCACCAAAAATACCAGCCATGTTAAAGGTTAAAGCTGAACCTGTGTAACGTACAGACGTTGGGAAGATTTCAGACAATACCGTACCAATTGGACCATAGGTTAAACCCATGATCGCAAGACCGATACATAGGAATAAGAACACCATCGCAGTACTGCCAGACTCAAGCATGCTTGAGAAGACTAAGCCAAACAATGCAGATACAACACATACCGCAATCGAAGTCGTTTTACGACCAAATTTTTCAGCAAATACAGCAGAAAGTGGAATGAAGGCAGCGAAACAAAGTGTGGCAACCAGTTGAAGTTTTAAAAATTCTTCACGTGTGTAACCAAGCTGAGTTGTACCCCATTGTAAAGCGAATACTGTGGTTAAGTAGAACACAACGAATGTACAAATCGCAGCAATCGTACCGAGAATTAACATTCCCCAGTGCTTAGTGATCACTTCTTTGAACGGAATATTTACTTCTTTTTGCTTATCCAAAACTTTTTGGAATGCTGGTGTTTCATGTAGTTTTAAACGAATCCACAGACCGACAATAACCAATAGCGCACTTGCAATGAATGGAATACGCCAACCCCATTGCATAAACTCAGCTTCAGACATGAAGTGACCTAAGGTCAAGAATGAGCCTGTTGCAAGAATAAAGCCGATTGGCGCACCTAATTGAGGGAACATACCATACCAAGCACGTTTGCCTTCTGGCGCATTTTCAGTTGCAAGTAGCACGGCACCTGACCATTCACCACCTAAACCCAGACCTTGACCTAAGCGACAAAGTGCAAGCATGAGCGGAGCAGCGATACCAATTTGAGCATAGGTTGGAAGCAAGCCGATACATACTGTCGAAATCCCCATGGTGAGGAGAGCGGCAACTAATGTGGCTTTACGACCGATACGGTCACCTAAATGGCCAAAGAATGCTGCGCCAATCGGGCGAGCAATAAAGGCAATCGCAAACGTTGCTAAAGATTGAATTGTTGCAGTTGTTGGATCTGTACTTGCAGGGAAGAACAGATGCGGGAAGATAATTACAGCCGCAGTTGCATAGATGTAGAAATCGAAGAACTCGATTGTGGTACCTACAAGACTTGCTGTAAGTACGCGGAATTTTGAATTTGTTGGTTGCTGTTCAGTGGCAGCAGCACTTGAAGACGCCATGGTGGACCTTACACTTACTAAAAATAATTGAACTTAGTTTTAAAAGCGTAATCTTTTTAAAAAAGGCGTAATTTCTTAAAAAAATACGAAATACCAACTTACGAACTGCGGAATTAGGGTCACTAAAGAATGCAGTGTCAGTGGGTTATATCACGTAGAGATAAATCGACAGGAAATGTGATCCTGCACCTATCAATACAAAAATATGCCAGATAGCGTGTGTATATCTTACCTTTTTTAAGGCATAAAACAATGCACCGATTGTATAAGATAGCCCGCCAATGATCAGGTAGGTTAAAGCTTGATCAGATAAAAAGCGTTGCATATCATCCATTACCAGTACTGCAAGCCATCCCATCACCAAATATGCAATCAACGAAATCTTTTGAAAACGATGAATGAATATTAATTTGAATAGTGTTCCAATTGCAGCAATGACCCACAGTGCAATGAGTAAATAATGCGCTTTTGCGGTAGGCAGTGCGATTGCCAGAAACGGGGTGTAAGTACCTGCAATTAAATAATAGATTGCGGTATGGTCGAGTTTTTTGTACCAACCACGGCGCTCAGGAGATTCTGCGAAGTGATATAGACTCGAGGCTGAAAACAATAACAGCATACTGAATGCATACACCCAAAGCGCAAGCCATTGTCCAGTTTGAAGGTATGATCCTTTTAAAATCAATAGGATACCTGCAATGACAGACAACGCTGCACCGAAAGCATGGGTATAGAAATTCAGTCTTTCTTCAGCTGGGTCATAAGTTAAAAGGTGGGGAGCATTCATAACGTATCTTTTATAATAATTTAAATATACAAGTGTATAGTAATTCAATTTTGCTTTTGGTGTAAGAAGATTTAAAATTGTTTTGCAAATTTATCTAGGTTTATATTATGTCATCATTGGCTTCTCCCTCTACGCAAGAGCAGCAATTTTTAGCAGCCTTTCAGCAAGCCATTGAAACACAGCGTTTTGATCGCATGATCTTGAGTCAGTATAAAGGTGAATTAGACCAATTAGAAAAAATGACCTTACGAGTCATTTCGCTGCAAGGTGAGTCATTTCTTAGCTGTTTATATCGTTACAAAACCCAAGACATCACCAAAAACTATCCAATCGCATCTGCAAATCAACAAGTCGAAAGTTTATTAAGCTGTTGTAAGCAAGCCAACCTGATGACCTTGGATGAAGAAATTCAGCTCAAAAAAAATAAAAAGAAAGTGATGCTAAGCATTAGCAAAAAGCAGCCTGCTTTTGGGAAAAATCATACGGAGCAGCAAGGGCATGATCGAGCAAAACATCGCTATGTCGATCAAAACAGTTATTTCTTACAACCACTCGGTATTACGGATGCCAAAGCACAAATTATTCCGAGCATGGCGCGTAAATGGAAACAAATTAATAAATTTGTAGAAATTTTTTCAGGCGCTTTAAGTCAGATTAAAGAGACTGATCAATCTCTACATGTTGTAGATTTTGGTTCAGGCAAGGGATATCTAACTTTTGCATTATATGATTATTTAGCAAAACACCAGCAAGTGCCTAAAGTGACTGGGGTTGAGCTGAATCCAAAAATGGTGGAATTTTGCCAAAGCGTTGCTCAGCAGTCGAATTTCAGCCAACTGGATTTTTTCCAAGGCGATGTTCGTACCTATGCGCCTGAGCGCTTAGATGTCATGATTGCGCTGCACGCCTGTGATGTGGCAACGGACTTTGCGATTCATACCGGTATTCGATTAAATGCGCAAATGATCATGTGTGCGCCGTGTTGTCATAAAGAACTGCGTCCGCAATTGAAAGCGCCGCAAGTACTTGCACCGATGTTGCAATTTGGTATTCATGCAGGCCAGCAAGCAGAAATGCTTACTGACACGATTCGTGCACTTTTATTGAAAGCATATGGTTATGAAACCAAAGTCTTTGAATTTGTGGCACTTGAACATACCAGTAAAAATAAAATGATCTTGGCAACCAAACGTGCAGACTATGTCGAACCTGATCAAGCGGTATTGGCGCAGATCCAAGCTTTAAAAGACATGTATGGCATTCAAAAGCATTCGTTAGAATTATTGTTGAATGATCAATGGGACCAGCAAGATATTGGCTGTAAATGCTAAAGGATGAAGGGATGCAGCAGTTAAATATTCAATTTGGTCCGTGGGAGCAACTGGCATCTGCAGCTCGGCCGATACGTGAACAGGTCTTTATTTTAGAACAGCAGATATCGTCCGAAGATGAATGGGATGCAGAAGATGCGATTTCACTGCATTTTATTGTTCATGATGGGATGAAAGCTATTGCAACTGCACGTTTGTTGAAAAATAACAGTATAGGTCGTGTTGCTGTTTTAAAGGCCTATCGCGGTCAGGGTATTGGTAAAATCTTGATGCAAGCGATTATCGAACAAGCGAAATTAGAGCAACGTGAATATTTAAAACTATCTTCACAAGTGCATGCTATCCCTTTTTATGCAGCGTTGGGTTTTGCTGTTGAAGGTGATGAATATTTAGATTGTGGTATTCCGCATCAAGATATGTATATGACCTTAGCTTAAATACCTAAAATTCGAAGTTTATAAATAAAAAAACGCTTAATATTTTAAGCGTTTTTTTTGCATAGATTGGGTCAAAGCTTAGTGGCCATGATCATTCGATGCAGTAGGTTCAGGGCTCATGTCATCCATATGTGCATGTTGTTCTTCAGTCATCTGCATATCTGCTGCAGTCGGCGCAGAAGCTTCACGAGCTGCTTGATCAGCTTGCGCCTTTTTCAAGGCTTCTTCTGACATCACAGGGGCATTTTTAAATGCATGCTGTTGAGTATTGTCTTTTTTCTGTTGGCTCGGCATATAGTCTGGTTCATTGGTCACAGCAAGCCAGAAAATACCCATGAATAGCGCACCTAAAATACAGAAGATAATCAGTGCCTTCCAGCCCCACGGTGATTTTTCAGGAGAAGTATGATCAGTCATAACAAGCTACTCAATCGGATAAAAAGAAATCAAAAAACTTGTTACTTTATAACATAAAACAGATGAGAGTTCGCGTAAAATCTAGACTTGTTTGCAAACACGCGAATGCGAAGGAAAAATAAAAGGAGCCGAAGCTCCTTTTGATGTGATTGAACAGCAAAATTTGCATGCTCAAAATGAATAATTAAATCTGCTCAGCTTTCGCCACTTTGTCTTTCAGCAATTGCGGTGCTTTGAAGCGTTCGCCATATTTTGCTTCTAGTGTATTGGCACGAAGTAACGCTTTTTCCAAACCATATTGATTTAAAAATTGAAGTGCACCACCTGTCCAAGGGGCAAAACCAATCCCGAAGATTGAACCGACATTGCCATCGACTGTCGACTGCAAAACACCTTCTTCTAGGCAGCGTAAGGTATCAAGTGACTGTACAAACAGGAAGCGGTCTATCATTTCCTGTTCAGAAATAGCATTATCATTCTGCCATTTGCTCAAGCCATCCCAGAGGTGCTTTTTACCGCCTTCAGGATATTCATAAAAACCTGCGCCGGCAGCTTTACCTTTACGTCCGAACTCATGAATCATTGTCTGAATCACCTCATCCGTACCTGAACGTGGTAGGTCTTTGCCTTCGGCTTGCAAGGCTTTACGTGTCTCGGCCGCAACATGCTCAGAGAGTGTTAAAGACACTTCATCTTGAATCGCCAATGGGCCTACAGGCATGCCAGCTTTCAGAGCTGCCATTTCAATGCGGGCAGGGTGTACGCCTTCAGCCAATAGACGTAAACCTTCTTGCACAAAGGTGCCAAAGACACGGCTGGTAAAGAAGCCGCGGCTGTCATTCACCACAATTGGCGTTTTGCCAATTTGCTGCACAAAGTCAAAGGCTTTAGCCAAAGTGTCTGCTGATGTGTTTTTACCTTTAATAATTTCGACCAATTGCATTTTGTCGACAGGGCTAAAGAAATGTAGACCGATAAATTTAGCTTGATCTTGAGATGCATTGGCTAAGCCTGAAATTGGCAAGGTTGAAGTATTGGATGCCATTACGCCATTGGCTGCCAAGTAACTTTCTGCTTCTTGAGTCACTTTGGCTTTCAATTCGACATTTTCAAATACCGCTTCAATGATCAAGTCGCAGCCTTGTAATTCGGCAGCATCTGCAGTGGCATGAATCAGTCCTAAAACTTGATCACGTTTTTCTGCACTTAAACGACCTTGAGATACTTTTTTATCCAGCAGTTTTTGGCTATAGGCTTTGCCTTTTTCAGCAGCTTCTATAGAGATATCTTTAAGTACAACTGCAATGCCTTTTGATGCTGTGGCATAAGCAATGCCTGCACCCATCATGCCTGCGCCTAAAATACCAACTTTGGTGGCTTGCCATTTCGCGACGTCTTTTGGACGGCTTGCACCTGATTTGATAGCATTTAGACCATGCCAGAAGGTGCCGATCATATTTTTAGAAATTTGACCGGTTGCAAGGTAAGTAAAGTAACGTGATTCAATCGTGAGCGCCGTATCAACATCGACCTGAGCGCCTTCAACCGCAGCTGACATAATGGCTTCAGGCGCAGGGTAACAGCCCTTGGTTTTGTCACGCAGCATAGCAGGGGCAATGGCGAGCATTTGCGCCACCGCTGGAGTCGATGGTGTGCCGCCCGGAATTTTATAGCCTTTTACATCATAGGGCTGCTGTGATTTTGGATTGGCTTTGACCCACGCAATGGCTTTGTCCATCAATTCTTCAAGGCTATCTGCAGTGTCTTGAATCAGCCCTAATGATTTGGCTTTTTCGACACCAATTTGTTTGCCTTCCATTAAGAGTGGAAATACATTTTGCAGACCCAATAAACGGACCATACGTACAATACCGCCACCGCCCGGTAGTAAGCCTAAAGTTACTTCTGGTAAGCCAAATTTCGCCTTAGCATCATTCAGTGCGATTCGATAATGACAACCGAGTGCTAACTCCCAACCACCGCCCAGCGCTGTGCCATTTAAGGCTGCAACAACAGGAATGCCGCGTGTTTCGATATAACGCAGTTTGGCTTTCATTTCTTCAATCATATTGAAGAATTCAGTTGCATGCTCAGGTGTAGCTTGAATCAGTTCGTCTAAATCACCGCCTGCAAAGAAGGTTTTTTTTGCGGAACGGAAAATAATCCCTGCAATATTTTCATCTGCTTGCAGTTTGTCTACCGTTTCAGCCAGTGCCGTACGGAAGTCTGCATTCATGGTGTTGGCAGATTGGTTTGGAGAATCTAAAGTTAAAATGACGATATTATCGGCATTTTTTTCAAATTGAATTGCACTCATTTTAGTCTCCTTATACCAACTCAATAATCGTTGCGATGCCCATACCACCGCCCACACACAAGGTCGCTAAACCGCGCTTTTTACCTTGGCGTTCCAGTTCATCCATCAGGGTGCCTAAAATCATGGCGCCTGTTGCACCCAGCGGATGTCCTAATGCAATTGCACCGCCATTCACATTGACTTTGGCAGGGTCCACCTTGAGTTCGGTAATAAAACGCATCACGACTGCTGCAAAAGCTTCGTTCACTTCAAATAGGTCAATATCATCAATGGTTAAGCCAGCTTTAGCTAAGGCTTTACGTGCAGCAGGTGCAGGGCCAGTCAGCATAATGGTTGGGTCTGCACCCACCAATGCAGTGGCAAGCACTTTGGCACGCGGTTTTAGGCCTTGTTCTTTGATCGCTTTTTCAGAGGCAAGCAATACTACGGCAGCACCATCAACGATGCCCGATGAGTTCCCTGCATGGTGTACATGGTTGACTGCGCCGACTTCAGGATATTTTTGTAAGGCGATGGCATCAAAGCCCATTTGACCCATCATGGCAAAACTTGGGTTGAGTTTGCCTAAGCCTTCTGCTGTGGTCGTTGGTTTAATAAATTCATCTTTGGCTAAAACAGTGACGCCTGCTTTGTCTTTAACTGGAACGACAGATTGGTCAAAGTAACCATTGGCTTGCGCTGCGGCGGCTTTTTGCTGAGAGTTGGCTGCAAAGGCATCCACATCTGCTCGGCTATAACCGTCAATGGTGGCAATTAAATCTGCCCCAATGCCTTGTGGTATAAAATCACAAGCCATATTGGTTTCAGGATCGAGCGCCCAAGGGCCGCCGTCACTGCCCATCGGCACACGAGACATCGACTCTACACCGCCTGCAACCACCAGATCTTCCCAGCCAGAACGCACCTTTTGTGCAGCCATATTTACGGCTTCCAAACCTGATGCACAAAAACGGTTGATTTGTACGCCTGCCACATCATTGTCCCAACCTGCTGCAATGGCTGCGGTTTTTGCAATGTCTGCACCTTGGTCACCAATGGGGGTCACGCAGCCCAGTACAATGTCGTCAACTGCAGCGGTGTCAAATTGATGTCGGTTTTGTAATTCGTTCAATAAACCGGTCAGTAGGCTAATCGGTTTAACGGCATGTAGTGAACCGTCTTTTTTTCCTTTGCCGCGCGGTGTGCGAATGGCATCAATGATGTAAGCCTCGCTCATAATCCTGTCCCTATGATCTATAAATTTTTATTGGTTTTTTGAGTGTACGGATTAATCAACCTAGTGCAATGATGAGAACGGGCGAGTCGTTTGATATTTTTGGTCAACGCTTGCTGCTGAATAAGATAAAAATCAACCTGCACATTGAAAGCGAGGATCGGTTAAGATCAGTTGCTATCGATTCAGTACATATTGAAGATCTGCTTATGCATAAAAATGTGAAGCGAGTGTTGAAAGGTCTAGCTTGGCTAGTACTAGTAGGCTGCTTAGGTTTTGTATGCATGATCGGTTTTTATATTTATATGATCTATCGCATTCATCCCTCAGATGAGGGGACGGGCGGTTTAGCCTGTGAGTATGATCGAAATGATCATGTGACCAAGGCAGAAATGTATCGGATACAGGATGGCAAACGCGTGATCACGCCCGTCGATCCATTGCTTTGTCAAAAACAACGTGCAGATTTTCCGAAATAAAAAAACCTGATCGAGATCAGGTTTTAGAGAATGCTATTTTTGAATATTGCTTAATGATAACCATGTAATTGGCGATATAGGCCTGGTGTTACACCGGTCCACTTTTTAAATGCACGGTGGAAAGTACTGGTTTCACTAAAGCCGACTTGCTGTGCAACATCTTCAAGCGTTAAGTCTGGATTAAGCAATAAGTGAATTGCAGCATCTCGACGTAAAGCATCTTTTACACCTTGGTAGCTCTTACCTTCAGCGGCTAAACGACGACGTAGTGTTTGCGGAGATAGATACAGCATTGAAGCAACATCGTTCAAGGTTGGCATTTCTTCGCCAATTTGACTCTTCAGCACATCTCGGATACGAGATGTTAATGAATTGGTATTTTTAAATTTAACCAATAACTGTGCAGGAGCCGCTTTTAAGAATTCTTCAAGCGTTTCTTCGTTTTGACGAATGGGTAAATCTAAATAATCCGCTGCAAATGTAATTTCAGTTCGTGGTGTATCAAACTGCATGACAGGTGCAAAAAACAAGGCATCATATTCGTCAGCATGTTCAGGACGTTCATAACCGAAGTGAACACGCTCTAAAGGCAGACGACGTTCAATCAACCAAGAAGCGAGACCATGCCAAATCATCAGCATACTTTCTGTAATGAAATGGTCTGGGTCCATAGATTTTGGAATTTGAGGAACTAAACGTGCTTCGTGCTTATCACGTTCTAGTGTCACCGACCATTCGTCACCAAACAGTTTGTAGAACTGCGAAGACAATTCGAGTGCATCACCGAGGGTTTTTGCATGAATAATCAATTGGCACATAATGGCAAAAGTACCCAAGCGGCGCGGCTGAATATCAAAACCGACGTGTTCGTCTTGGGTCACCATCCACAACATTTTAATAAAACGTGTGTATTGTTCAGGTGAAATACGCGCTTTGGGTTGGCGTAGAAGTTCAGCCTCAATGCCAACATGAGACAATAAAGTTTCGACATCCATGCCGAGACGTTTCACACCAGTTAAGGCTGCGTTGACGAAATGGATACTGATCGTATCACGACTCATGTTTAATCCTTCAGTCTCTTTAATGTTCACAAATGTTTGACCTAAATGACGCTAAAAAAAGAAATCATGGCAATTTACAACAGCGGTTTTACCATTTTTACATGGTAAATTGCCGAAACTATCAAGGTAAATGGCTGAACATGACATTGTTTTAATCATTTTATATTTCTACCATGGATAAAAAATCTACACAATTAGAGAAAAATATCCATGGAAGCTGCTTTAAAAGGATTGAAAGTACTCGACTTTTCGACATTACTCCCAGGGCCATTTGCGACCTTGTATTTGGCTGACATGGGTGCGGAAGTTGTGCATATTGAGTCACCGACGCGTCCTGATCTGGTTCGTTTGATGCCACCTTATGCCAATGGGCAAGCCACAGCGCATAGTTATTTAAATCGCAATAAACAATCCATCGCATTAGATTTAAAAGATCCGAAAAGTATTGAATTGATCAAAGCCAAAATTTCAGATTTTGATATTGTGGTGGAACAATTTCGTCCAGGTGTCATGCAACGCTTGGGTTTGGATTATGCAGTTTTAGCCGAAATTAATCCGCGACTTATTTACTGCTCGATTACGGGTTATGGTCAAACCGGACATTACAAAGACCGTGCAGGGCATGACATCAATTACTTGGCTTTATCGGGCATTTCAGGTCATAGCGGACGCCAAGATAGTGGCCCGCCACCGATGGGGATTCAAATTGCCGATGTCGCAGGCGGATCAATGCATGCGATTACTGGCATCTTAGCTGCGGTGATTGAGCGTTACCGTAGCGGTTTAGGACAATATATTGATATTTCCATGACCGATTGTGCCGTAGCATTGAACAATATGGCTGCAGCAGGAGTATTGGCTGCCAATGCGGTAACCGCGGCAGAGACGGCACATCTGAATGGCGGAAGTTTCTATGACTATTATCGAACCCAAGATGGTCGTTATCTGTCTATAGGTGGTTTGGAGCCACAGTTTTTACATGGATTGGCGCAAATTCTCGATTTACCCGCTTTAGCGACGCAAGGCATGTCATTTGATCCGCAAGACCAGACTGAAATTAAGCATGCAATTGCCCGAAAAATACTAACCAAAACATGGGCTGAGTGGAAAAAGATTTTTGCCTCTCAAGATGTCTGTGTGGAACCAGTTTTAAGTTTGGACGAAGCTCTAAATTCACAATTGGCCCAAGAGCGGCATTGGTGTGTTGAAGTTCCGCTACAAGAAGGCGACACAATGACACAAACTCAACTGGCATGTCCGATTAAATTTTCTAGATCAGCATTGATTTATACCCATGTGGGTAAAACTTTAGGTGCGGATAATTGGTTATGAATGGTATAAAAAAAGGTGATAAGTTAAGCAATAAAACCTTTAAAATCTCTTAATTAGATAAACATCTATGTAAATATTGAGAGTTGTTAACAAAAAAATAAATAAATTATACAAATGTGAGAGTATTATATGAACTATTAACACAATTGGTATATAGGTCTCCAAATGAAAATAGCTGTGAGTAAACTTGGATCTTTATATCTTAGCCTCGGAATAATGCTTGCGGGTTCAGCAACCCAAGCGGCAACTACTGCAGATGCTTTCAGTTCTGAAAGCCCATGGATGTTCGGTGATTGGAACGGTCAACGAACAGCGCTTCAACAGAAAGGTTACGATTTTAGTTTTAGTTATGGTGGCGAATTAGCTACTTTGTTAGATGCAAAGCATGCTTCAAGTCATGGCACTGAATATGCGGACCAATTCGCGATCGGGGCACATCTCGATTTAGAAAAAATTGCGGGTTGGAAAGATACCGAAGCACAAATCAATATCACTGAACGTAATGGTCGTTCATTGTCTCAAACTTCAGATGCATTAAATGGTCATTTAAGTGCAACACAAGAAGTGTGGGGTCGTGGTCAAACTTGGCGTTTGACTGATTTTTGGATCAAGAAAAAATTCTTAGACCAAAAATTAGATATTAAAGTCGGTCGTTTTGGTGAAGGTGAAGATTTCAACAGCTTTGACTGTGACTTTCAAAACTTAGCACTTTGTGGTTCACAAGTGGGTAACTGGGTCGGTGACCAATGGTACAACTGGCCAGTCAGCCAATGGGCTGCTCGCGTGAAATATAACATTCAGCCTGAACTCTACGCACAAGTCGGGGTTTATGAATACAACCCTGAAAATCTAAAACGTGGTAAAGGTTGGAACTTGAGTACTGATGGTTCTAAAGGTGCGATTATTCCTGCTGAAGTGGTGTGGACTCCAAAAGTGGGGACACAAAAGCTACCGGGTGAATACCGTGCAGGTTACTACTACAGTACCGCTGATGCCGATGTCATTGATAGCCCAGTAAATGAAAAAGATCACCATCAAGGTGGTTGGATTGTGGCGAAACAACAACTGACAGCACACAAAGACGATGCTTCACGTGGCTTAAGCGGTTTTGTGAATATCACCGTGCATGACTCAGACACCAATAATGTGAGTGATATGCAAAACATTGGCTTGGTCTACAAAGGTGCATTCGATGCACGTCCTCAGGATGAAATCGCGATTGGCTTAGGTCGTATCAGCATGAATGATGATGTGAATGACGCTAATATTGCCAATAACAGCGTTGATGCACGCGGTCTACAAAGTGAAGAGTATGACGCAGAAATTTACTACGGTATTCATGCGGCAAACTGGCTAACTATTCGTCCTAATATTCAATATATCCGTCACGTCGGTGCTTACAAAAATGGTGAGAATGCGTGGGTCGGCGGTATCAAATTTCAAACAGCATTTTAATTGATGTCAAATTAGAGTTCTTATAAAAGCAATTCGGTAATTCTGAGAAAAATTACGATATATCCCCTTGAATTGTTTTTGTAACAACTTCTCTTTGCGACATAAAAACGGTGGTGTGTTGAATGTGTTTCACGCACCAAATACAACATTCGACAATAGAGGTGGTCAACATGAGCAACCCATCTACTGGAACTGGGATGCGAACATTTACCGTCGTTGTGATGGCAATTTTCGCCTTAGTTCTATTGATTGGTGGTATCTGGCTGGCAGTCCTTGGCGGTTCTTGGTACTACATTATCGCCGGCCTGTTAATGCTGGCTTCAGCAATATACTTAAGAAAAATTCAAAACAGTTCTTTATACATTTATGCAGCGTTGATGCTGGGTACAGTGATTTGGGGACTTTGGGAGGCAGGTTCTGACTTTTGGGCACTTGCACCGCGTTTTGATATTTTAGGCTTATTGGGCCTTTGGTTACTGATTCCTGCCGTGACACGCGGTATGGAAAATGGCAAAACTGCGAAAATTACATTATCAGGCACACTGGTGATTGCGATTATCGTGATGATCTATTCAATTTTTAATGATCCGCAAGAAATTCACGGTGAAATTAAAAATGCACAACCTCAAACAGCCAAAGCGATTGAGGGTATTGCTCCTGAAGATTGGCCTGCCTATGGTCGTACACAAGGTGGTGTACGTTATTCTCCACTCACCCAAATCAATAGCGACAACGTTAAAGATTTAGAAGTAGCGTGGACTTTCCGTACAGGTGAGTTACCAACAGAAAATGACTCAGGTGAAACCACAAACCAAGTCACTCCGATTAAAGTCGGCAATGACATGTTTATGTGTACAACTCACCAACGTTTAATTGCACTTGATCCTGCGACAGGTAAACAAAAATGGGCATTCGATCCTAAACTTAAAGCGGACAATACCTATCAACATTTAACATGTCGTGGTGTGTCTTATTTTGACGCTGCAAATACCACTCAGTTTGCAAAAAGCTTAGAGAACAAACGCTCGACTTCTACTGAATGTCCGCGCAAAGTGATCTTGCCTGTAAATGATGGTCGATTGGTTGCAGTCAATGCTGACACAGGTAAAGCATGTAGTGATTTTGGTCATAATGGCGAAGTCGATCTACAAAAAGATATGCCTTATCCGTATCCGGGCGGTTATATCCCAACTTCACCTCCAGTGGTTACTGGCACAACCATTGTGATTGGCGGTTCAACAACTGATAACTTCTCGACTAAAGAGCCATCTGGTGTCATCCGTGGTTATGATGTTAATACTGGTGAATTATTGTGGATCTTTGATACAGGGGCGCAAGACCCGAATGCTATGCCGGGCGAAGGAAAAACCTTCTCTGTTGCGTCTCCAAATGCATGGGCACCTTTAGCATATGATGAAAAATTAGATATCGTCTATGTTCCAACAGGTGTGGGTACTCCGGATATCTTCGGTGGTCACCGTACGCCATTAGATGAGCGCTATGCAAATTCAATGCTTGCGATTAATGCTTCGACTGGTAAATTGATCTGGAACTTCCAAACCACGCATCATGATTTGTGGGATATGGATGTACCATCTCAACCTTCATTGGCAGATATCAAAGATAAATCAGGTAATACTGTTCCTGCGATCTATGTCTTAACCAAAACAGGTAATGCATTCGTCCTTGACCGTCGTACCGGTAAAGCGATTGTGCCAATCACTGAAAAAGCGGTTCCACAAACTGTAAAACGTGGTCCACAAACTAAAGGTGAGTATTATTCTGCAACTCAACCATTCTCTGATTTTGATTTAGCACCAAAAGATAAATTGACTGATAAACAAATGTGGGGTGCCACTATGTTTGACCAGTTGATGTGTCGTGTGTATTTCAAATCATTAAACTACGACGGTATTTATACACCACCTTCTGAAAATGGCACATTGGTATTCCCAGGTAACCTTGGGGTATTTGAATGGGGTGGTATGTCGGTGAACCAAGACCGTCAAGTTGCTGTGATGAACCCAATTGGCTTGCCATTTGTGACTAAGTTGATTCCTACAGATCCAAACCGTGAGCAAACTGCGAAAGGTGCGGGTACTGAACAAGGCGTGCAACCGATGTATGGCGTACCTTATGGGGTGGAAATCAAAGCATTCTTGTCACCACTTGGCTTACCTTGTAAACAACCTTCATGGGGCTTTACTGCGGGTGTAGATTTAAATACACATGAAGTGGTCTGGAAAAAACGTATTGGTACAATTCGTGACAGTTTACCGAAATTGTTCCAATTACCTGCTGTGAAAATTGGTGTACCGGGTCTTGGTGGATCAATCTCGACTGCTGGTAATGTCATGTTTGTAGGCGCAACACAAGATAACTATATCCGTGCAATCAATGTAACGAATGGTGATACTTTGTGGGAAGGTCGTCTACCCGCAGGTGGTCAAGCGACTCCAATGACTTATGAAGCAAATGGTAAACAATATGTTGTGATCATGGCTGGTGGTCATGGTTCATTTGGTACGAAACTAGGTGATTACCTTGTTGCGTATGCTTTACCAGATAAAAAATAAGTGATTTTACATCGCTAAATAAAAAGCCCGATTTATCGGGCTTTTTATTGGCTTAAATTCTTTATGTAAATTTATGCTAAGTAATGGAGAAATAATTCAATATATTAATAAATAAAAAGTAAATGACCGGAATCCGCTATATCAGTGAAATTGCGACAGTCTTATCAATAAAATCGCTATTAAATATGTAAAAAACGCATTTTCTTGATAGATAAAATCTCGTTATGCTGTGCATTGTTATAATAGAAATTACTAGCTGTACGCCATGTATTTATATACTGATTTTGACCAGCAACTGGTTAATGAACGTGTTGCACAGTTCCGTGATCAAACGGAACGTTATTTAGCAGGTAAATTGACGGAAGATGAATACCGTCCACTGCGTCTTCAAAACGGCCTTTATGTACAGCGTTATGCACCGATGCTACGTATTGCAGTACCTTATGGCCTGATGAATTCTAAACAATTACGTAAAATTGCGTCATTGGCTCAGGACTATGACCGTGGTTATGCGCACGTATCTACTCGTCAAAACATTCAGTTTAACTGGCCTGCACTAGAAAATGTGCCTGATATGTTACAAGAGCTCGCATCTGTTCAAATGCATGCGATTCAAACTTCGGGTAACTGTATTCGTAACACAACTACTGACCAATATGCAGGTGTGGTTGCAGGTGAAATTGCTGACCCACGTCCAACGTGTGAATTGATTCGTCAATGGTCAACTTTCCACCCAGAATTCGCTTTCTTGCCACGTAAGTTCAAGATTGCAGTTTCAGCACTGGAAGAAACTGATCGTGCGGCAACGTCTTTCCATGATATCGGTGTGTATATCGTGAAAAATGAAGCAGGCGAGATTGGTTATAAAATCAAAGTTGGTGGTGGTTTAGGCCGTACCCCAGTGATTGGTAGCTTTATTCGTGACTTCTTGCCACGTGAAGATTTAATTGCTTATTTAGAAGCGGTACTTCGTGTATACAACTTACACGGTCGTCGTGATAACAAATATAAAGCGCGTATCAAAATTTTGGTGAAAGCATTAACACCAGAAGTATTTGCAGAGAAAGTGGAAGCTGAATTTGCACATACCATCAAAACATTAAAAATTGATGCTGATACCTTGGCGAAAATGGATGAAAACTTCACACCATTTGATTACCAAGATTATGCAGATGAAGATTTCACAGAGCAATTTGCCGCAGAGCCGAAATTTAAACAATGGTTCAACATCAACACCAATGCACATAAAGTCAAAGGTTACCGCATCGTTACGATTTCTTTGAAACGTGCGGGTATTGCACCGGGCGATATGACTGTTGAAGAAATGAACCTGATTGCTGACTTGGCTGACAAATATACCTTTGGTGAGTTCCGTACCACACATGAGCAAAACATTGCGCTTGTGGATGTACCGCAAAAAGATTTGTTTGATCTATGGAAAATCCTTGATCAACACAATCTTGCACGTGCGCATATTGGGTTCTTAACCGATATCATTTGCTGCCCAGGTGGTGATTTCTGTTCATTAGCAAATGCGAAATCGATTCCAATTTCTGAAGCCATTACACGTCGTTTTGATGACTTAGATACCATTTACAATTTAGGTAAATTGGATCTGAACATCTCTGGTTGTATGAATGCGTGTGGTCACCACCATGTCGGTAATATCGGTATTTTAGGTGTAGATAAAAAGGGTGCTGAGTTCTATCAAATCACTTTGGGTGGTAATGCCGACCATGATGCATCAATTGGTGACATCTTAGGCCCATCATTTGCAGCCGAAGTTGTACCAGACATCATTGAAGAAATCTTAAATACTTATCTAGACCTTCGTGCAGAAGGCGAAGAGTTTATTGATACTTACCGCCGTGTTGGCATCCAACCATTTAAGGAGCGTGCATATGCTTAATACAGCACTACAAGTCCTCTCTAAAGATGGCTCGATTGCAGACAATACTTACCAAGTCATTGGTGAAGATGGTGTGTTGCCACAAGGTGACGTGGTTTTAACAGTTGAGCAGTTAGATCAACTTGCGAATGTGTCTGGTAAAAAAGCACTTTTCGTCACGGTTGATGCTTCACCTGAAACCAATGAATTCCCGCTTGACCAGTTAGATGCTATTTTCATCGAATTTGCCGGTTTTAACGATGGTCGAGGTTACTCATTTGCTGCATTGTTACGTCGCCAAGGTTTTCAAGGCGAGCTACGTGCAACAGGTGATGTATTCAAAGATGTGTTGAACTACATGAAGCGTTCAGGTTTCGATACTTTTGTGGTGAAAGAAGGTAAAGATATTGCTGAAGCTGCTGCTGGCTTAGATGATTTTACCAATCCATATCAAGCTTCAACTGCAGTGCCGCAAGCGCATTATCAAACTGGTGCTTAAGTGCCATGATTGATTAAAAAGCCTCCGTTCGGAGGCTTTTTTTATTGATCGAAATACTTTTAATGAGTGATTATTCGTTTTCAAGCTGGCAATTGACCATCCATTTAATACCGAACTGATCGGTAAATGCGCCATAGAGTGCACCCCAAAAGGTCTTTTCGATAGGCATTTCTATAGAGCCTCCTTTGGACAATGCATCAAACAATCGTTTGGCTTCAGCTTGTTCACTGCTGTCTAAATTAATCGAAATATAATCATTGCTGCCTACGGTAAAGGTTTGGTTGGTTTGTGCACAAAATTGTTCGTTGACATCTGAGGCCATCAGCACGGTAAATTCATTGATCGGTAGGGAAATATGCATAATCTTTTGCAGTTCTGCATCGGATAGTGAAATGCCTTCCTCAGCAGGCATTTCACCATAACGCATCACATTGAGGAACTCTCCACCAAATACAGAACGATAAAAATTAAAGGCTGCCTCGGTATTGCCTTGAAAATTCAAGTAGTGATTGAGCTGCATGGTGGTCATCCATTTTTATTATGTCGACATTTATTTTAAGAGCCTTGGCTGAGCTGTATGTGAACAATTTATGTCTAAAATGTAAGCATAAAAAATCCCTCTTACAGAGGGATTTTCAGTCTCCCTCCTTTAATAAAGAAGGGGTTAGGGGAGGATTAAAGAATATTCCCTCTAAATCGCCCTTTGCGAAGGGAGTCTACAGAGCATTAAAGCAATTCAATCGCCACAGCAGTCGCTTCACCACCGCCAATACACAGCGCTGCAATACCACGTTTACCGCCTGTACGTTTTAATGCATGGATCAGCGTTAAGATAATGCGTGAACCTGTAGAACCAACAGGATGTCCAAGCGCACAAGCACCCCCGTTGATATTTACTTTTTCAGCATCTAATTTAAATTCATCAATAGGGCACATCGTGACCATGGCAAAAGCTTCATTAATTTCCCATAAATCGACATCAGCAACATTCCAACCCGATTTATCTAGAACTTTTTGAATTGCGCCTACAGGTGCAATAGTAAATTCTGAAGGATGCTGTGAATTTGATGCATAAGCCACAATTTTCGCGAGCGGATTTAAGCCCTTTGCTGATGCTTGTTCTGCTGATGTTAATACTAAAGCAGACGCACCATCAGAAATAGAACTGGCATTGGCAGCGGTAATGGTTCCATCTTTAGCAAAAGCAGGGCGCAGTGTTGGAATTTTTTCGATATTAGCGTTAAAAGGCTGTTCATCTTTATCGATAATCACATCGCCTTTACGACTCGAAACAGTGACAGGCACGATTTCGTCAGCAAAATAACCCTCAGTAATTGCAGTTTGAGCACGTTTAAGCGAGCGAATGGCGAAGTCATCCATTTGTTCACGTGTATAGCCTTTTGTGTTTGCCATATCCTGCGCAAAAGAACCCATGAGTCGGCCCGTTTCTGCATCTTCTAAACCATCTAAGAACATATGATCTTTAACGTCACCGTGGCCCATACGGTAGCCAGCTCGTGCTTTGGTTAAAACATAAGGGGCATTGGTCATTGACTCCATACCACCTGCAACCACGACTTGAGCCGAACCTGCCTTAATCATATCTGCCGCTTGCATCACGGCCTTCATACCTGAACCACACAGCTTATTGATGGTTACGGCACCAGTTGAATCTGGAAGACCGGCTTTACGCATCGCTTGACGGGCAGGACCTTGTTTCAGACCAGCCGGAAGCACACAGCCCATAATGACTTCTTCAACATCTGTCGGTTGTATACCCGCGCGTTCGATGGCTGCTTTAATCGTAACTGCGCCTAATTCTGGTGCAGTGACAGCGGCTAAACTCCCTTGAAAACCACCCATTGCTGTACGGGCACCATTCACGATGACGATATCAGTCATTACATGTCTCCATTTTCTTATACATTAATTTTTGAATACGTCAGCAGTATAAGTAAAATTGAACAGGAATAAAGCAAATTTAAAAGGCTGCTTTGGACTCACCGGTTCTCAAATTAGCAGCTGATTGGGTTTTCAAATCGTAAATGTCCCATTCGACTTAAGACTGCTCGGATCGGTTGAAGCGTTGATTTCGAACAGTAGTAGAAACTGCCATTTGAACCATTGGGTAAACCGGAGCTAGCCTGAAAGGTTAGGCTCGGAATGTGTAAAGTCCCACGCCAAGACAGATCGCCATATTTTAAGTTGAGTTTGTCTTGTCGTAATATTTTTTCATTTGCATCGACTTGACGGTTTTTATTACTGTCAATAAATATGATCAGTCCACTGTTCCAGTTGTTAGGTTGGCAAAGTTTAAAGTCAAGACTAGGACAAATCACAATATTGGAGTGATAAATTGTGGCCTGAGCCCGTGCGAATGCATTGTGATTCTGAATAGTCGATTTGATATTGTTCGCTTCTCGCTGCGCCATTAAATTGTTGAAATGTGGTAAAGCTATCGTCACGATAATGACCATAATCGCGATTGAGACTAAAAGTTCAAATAAAGTAAAGCCAGTTTCTTTGTTGTAAGACATTGATTTAATCCAAAATTTAATATTATTTTTATATATTTAGTGTTGTATGTGTTTTTAATGGCGATATTAATTTTGAGTATAGAATTTTATTACTCAATTTTAGATAAAGCTGTTAAAATGAAAATAGCAAGTGACAATAGGCGATTCACTGCTCAAAATTGAGTAAAAATTTACCGAATTACAACGGAAATTGTAAGTAATTTTGTCAATAATTTACTTGATTAGATTAATCAAGCACTTGGAAAAAGAAAAAAGTGTTTGTATGATTCAGCGTGAATAGCTTAAAAAAAAAAACTGGGGTATAAGAAAGCCTATCTCAGGATAGCCAATTTTTCGGCTTGAGCTTGAACAACAATTGTTATCTCTGGAGGATAAATCCATGAAAATGAGTCGTATTGCATTAGCAATGCTCGTAGCTGCTCCTTTAGCAGCTGCAAACGCAGGCGTAACTGTTACTCCATTAATGCTTGGTTACACTTTCCAAGATTCTCAACACAACAACAGCCGTGGCAACTTAACTGATAGCCCTGAGCTACAAGACGACTTGTTTGTTGGTGCAGCACTTGGTGTTGAATTAACTCCATGGTTAGGTTTCGAAGCTGAATATAACCAAGTGAAAGGTGATGTAGACGTTGATTTCGGCGAATACAAACAAACTCAAATCAACGGTAACTTCTATGCTACTTCTGATTTGATCACTAAAAACTATGACAGCAAAGTTAAGCCATATGTATTGTTAGGTGCTGGTCACTACAAATACAAATTTGACGACGTAAATGCTCGTGGTGCTGGCACTGACCGTGGTACTACTGAAGAAGGTACTTTAGGTAATGCAGGTCTTGGTGCTTTCTGGCGCTTAAACGATGCTTTATCTCTACGTACTGAAGCTCGTGCTACTTACAACATCGATGAAGATTTCTGGAACTACACAGCTTTGGCTGGTCTTAACGTAGTTCTTGGCGGTCACTTGAAACCTGCTGCTCCTGTAGTTGAAGTTGCTCCTGTAACTCCAGTTGCTCCAGTTGCTCCAGCTCCTCAAGAGTTGACTGAAGATCTTAACATGGAACTTCGTGTGTTCTTTGATACAAACAAATCTAACATCAAAGATCAATACAAACCTGAAATCGCTAAAGTTGCTGAAAAATTAGGTGAATACCCTAATGCTACAGCTAACATCGAAGGTCACACAGATAACACTGGTCCACGTGCTCTAAACGAACGTTTATCACTAGCTCGTGCTAACTCTGTTAAATCTTCACTTGTTAACGAATACAACGTTGACCCAGCTCGTTTATCTACTCAAGGTTTCGCGTGGGATCAACCGATCGCTGACAACAACACTAAAGAAGGCCGTGCTATGAACCGTCGCGTATTCGCTACGATTTCTGGTAGCCGTACTGTAGTGGCTCAACCTGGTCAAGCTCAATAATTTGAGTTTAACTTCGGTTAGAAAAAAGCGGCTCTTTTGAGTCGCTTTTTTTTGTTAAAAATTTAAAAAAGGAGATTTAAATTTGGCTAAAAGGCACTAACGCAAAAGCGTTATTTACTTTTAAATAATCGTTGGATGTAAAAGGATTTATCTATTCATGTGGCAATTAACCATGTAAAAATTCAAACTATTTGTATATTAATTAATCATTTATTTGCCTGAGAGCTTTAATTGAACATACACAGTTTTTGATTTAATTTTTTATAATATTAATTAAAAACAAATATTTACATTTATTTTATCTACAATTTATAAAAAATGAATATTTATATTTTTCATTAAAAAAATATATTCATCGGGATTCATGATGCAGTTAAGAATTATTCTAAATATAATAATGATTCTTATTCAAACAAATTAAGCGTTCAACAATGATCAATTTTCCAAAAACTCATTTAGTCCGTGCGATTTCAATCGCGATCTTAGGGGTGGGCACATCTGCAGTAGTAAATGCAGCAGAGCGAACCGTGCTTGAAACGATTGAAGTTGAGGTACCAGCTGAAAAGCAGCTTGCAAATGGAAAATTGAAAGCGCAGACAGACCTTGGTGCACTGGGAAATAAAAAAATTGTTGATACGCCATTTAGCGTTGCTGCATATAGTGAAAAGTTAATTGAAGAACAGCAAGCGAACACCGTGGGTGAAGTGCTGAGAAATGATGCGAGTGTTCGTATCACAACCAACCAAGGCCATTTAAACGAAAACTTTAATATTCGTGGCTTTGACATCAATCATGATGATATTGCATTGAATGGTATGTATGGTATGGCACCTTATGGGCGTGTACCAACTGAATTTTTAGATTCGGTTACTGTATTGAAAGGCCCGAATGCCCTGGTTGCCGGTATGTCGCCTGCTGGTGGGGTCGGTGGTGTGGTCATTGCTAAAACTAAGCGTGCTGATAAAGAAAAAACTCAAGTTTCAGCTTCAATGGAAGAAGGTGGGTTTTACCAATCGGGCTTTGATGTATCTCGTCGTTTTGGTGTTGAAAAAGAGTTTGGCTTACGTGTGAATGGTGCTTATGGTCAAGGTGAGCACATTATTGAAGGCATGGAAGATAAACATGCATCAGGTGCAATTGCTGCAGACTATATAACGGATAAATTGAAACTGAATTTTGATGCTTTTGCGGTACGTGATGATCGTAATGGTGGATCACCTGCGATGGTGGCGTTCGGCGTGGCAGATGCGCATAAGCATACCTATAATGGTGTGCTGGATGCACCTAAAGGAGATACCAATTACTTTAGGAATTTAGAAGGTCATACTGACAGTGAGTTTGTAGGATTAAGTGGTGAATATGCATTCACGCCTGATTTAAATGTGTATGCGGGTGTAGGGCATATTGAAAAGGCCTATAGCGGACACATTTTTGGTACGCGTCTTATCGTAGGGCAAGCTGATGGTCATGCTACTTCACAGTACTATCGTACAGGGTCATCTGAGTCGATTACATCAGCAAATACAGGTATTCATTATAAGTTTAATACGGGTGCTATAAAACATGCTATAAATGTCCGAGCTGATTATTTGACCAAAGAAACAGATCAACATGTGAAAGCGACGCAAGAGAATATTGATTCAACTAATTTGTATGATCCCAACACGACTGTAGGGATGCCTTCAGCGTACCCAATGGTTAAACCGAATTTAGATAATAAATATACCAGCTATACGGTATCTGATCAGATTTCAATGTTAAATGATAAATTGCAGCTGATTGTTGGTGCACGCTATCAGGATATCGATACCAAGAATTTACAAAGAAAGACTGGCTATCAAGATGATAAAATTTCGCCAAGCTTAGGTGTTGTGGTTAAACCATTTGGTGAGAATCTTTCTATTTATGCAAACTATGTTGAAGGTCTTTCTGAAGGTGTAACGGTGAATAACGTTGCAGATGCCAACAATAATGTCACCTTTGCGCCATTCCAAACCAAACAATATGAATTGGGTGCAAAATATCAAGCAGGTTCTTGGTTGAATACATTTGCCCTTTATCAAATTGAAAAACCATCGACCATGGTATCTTCATATTCTGATGGTCAACCCAATAGTACAATCAATCAAATTACCACAGATGATGCAGAAACACGTTCACGTGGCGTGGAATGGGCATTTTCAGGAGAGATTTATACAGGTCTAAATCTGATGGGTAGTTTGGCTTATATCGATGCTGAATATACCAAAGCAGCGGTGAAAAAGGGTGTAACTAATCAAGGTAATTCGGTATATGGTATTCCTGACTTTACCGCAACGCTTGGCTTAGATTATGCAGTACCTTATGTAGATGGATTAAATGTGAATGCGCGTGCAAATTATGTGAGTGAACAATATTTAAATGAAACTAATAGTCTTAAACTACCAGACTATACAATCTTAGATTTAGGTGCGCGTTATAAAACCAATTTGGGTGGTGTAAATACTACATTCTTAGCCAATATTGCTAACGTGACTGATGAGAAATATTGGGAAGGTACATTCAACTCAGGTTATGCCTTAGTGGGTGGTCCACGTACCTATAAAGTCGGCGTGACTTTTGATTTCTAAGTTAGTTTAATTTTTTTAATATAAAAAGCACCTATTTAAGGTGGCTTTTTTGTTGATGAGTTATTCACGGAATATATTGCTTCACCACACCGTCATCGAGGAGTTGTTGGAAATGCTCAACCACACTGTTTTGAATATTGCGGTATTCGATCCCTAATTCTTTCTTGCTCTTATCTGCATTAAAGTAAATTGGGTAGCCCATATTGAGTTCAACAAATTTACGTGGGAAGCCAGCAAGAGGGCCAAATGCCTTAAAGGCAAACTTCGGTAAGGTATTGCGCGGAAATGGAAATTTATTCCCAAAATGTGCGCGTAATAATTTGCCCATGTCTAATAGGCTTAGTGTGCCGCCACTAATAATATAACGTCCGCTCGCTGCGGGATTGAGAGCGGCTTGTACGTGCGCATCGGCAACATCGCGAACATCGACAATTCCATTCCACATTGGTGGAACACCGGCCAAAGTCATACCATTGGCAAACTGTTGTAGTACTTCAACGCTTCCTGACTGTGTTGACGCTGTTAAAGATGGCCCCATGACCAGTGCTGGATTAATACAGACCAGATCCCAACGGTTTTGTGCTTTTTGCATTTCCCACGCTTTGCGCTCTGCCATCACTTTTGAATATGGATAAGGCTGATGGGTTTCTGTACTGGAGGTATTCCAATGCGATTCATCAAATTCATTATGCTCGGTCTGTAGAATATCAATGGCATCACCATAGGTTGATGCGATGCTTGAAGTCACGACAACACGTTGTACAGATTCTGTTATATTGACACTGTTGAGTACATTTTCAGTGCCTAAAATAGCCGGCTCAATAATGTCTTTTATTGCGTCTTTATAGTTGGTCACTACAAAAGGGGATGCCATGTGGATCACAATGTCACAACCTTGCATGGCTGAATCAAATGCACCCTCATCTAATAAATTGGCTTGGAACAGTTTTAAAGTGCCAGTTGTATCAGCTGCAATTTTTTCGAGATGTACAAATCCTGATGTTTTATTCAGATCACGAACTGTGGCATGTACCGTGTGCCCTAATTCAAGTAAGTTTTTAATGACCCAACTGGCAATATAGCCTGTCGCGCCTGTGACGAGTATCTGTCTTGTTGTCTTGCTATTCATATTCTTCAACTTTAATAGACGCATTTTTTTATCATATTGAGAATATTTAGTTTTGTCTTTGATTGATTTGAAAAAATATATGTTGATGATTGGGTTTAATGCGCACTAAATTCAGCAGAGAATGCTGTAAAAGAACTTTTTTATTGATCTTAAAAACGTAAATATGGGATGAATGTTGGATAGATGTATATTCTTATGAGTATGGATGCAAAATCTCACAGAAAAATGGACAAAGAGTCATATCTAACTTGTGCGCTTTAATTTAAAGCCTAGATATTAGGTCTAGGCTTCTTCTGTTATTCACCAATTAAAATGTCTATGCGATAAACCATTTAAAATGTCCTGTTTTTAACTACAAGAGTCAAGCACAGGATTTAAATTTCTTTGTTCAATAACAACTTTCTGAGCTTTACGACTCGGCATACTTTTCTTGAGACGGGAACGTTTATTCTGTTTCTCCAATTCCTCATGTTGCTGCTGGATATGGGCCAGGACCGAACCTAATCTTTTATTCTCAACCCCATCATTCTGCTGTAGTCCAGCCAGTTTATTGAAGACGCTATAGTTGATCTTCCGTCCTTCATGCATGATTGCCACAGTACCATCCGGGTACTCCAGAAATGAAATGTATTGCCCAACAAGCTTATGATTCAGCTCTGTCGGTTCAAGCATATAAATACACTTGTCATAGGTCAGGGTCAGATTCTTGGTGACCTTACGCGGTTCCTGCCAGTTAAAAATATCATCCAGTTCAAGATCAGATTCGGTTAATGGCCGATGCAGGTTCTTTGAGTTTCGCGCACATTTGGCGAACTTCTGATTGAACTGCTCAATAAAGCAGGGTAACCATATATTGGCCTCTGCAATCGAACCCCGATGCCTTCCAGGCGCATCTCTTTGATCAGACGGTCCTGAAGGGTTCTGTTGGCACGTTCCACACGACCTTTGGCTTGGGGTGAGTTGGCAAAGATAATATCGATGTTCAAATTATTCAGAATCCGCCCAAATTGCGTAATCTGGCTGTCTTGCCTGGATTTCTGATTAACTCTGAATACCGAATGCTTGTCGCTATAAAAGGCTAGAGGTTTGCCGTATTGTTCAATATAGGCTCGGGTTGAAAGCATATAATCAAAGGTTGTTTCAGCCTCACAAAAGCGCAGATGCAACAGCTTTCCAGTGGCATCATCGATATAAACCAGCAAGCAGCATTTGGCGGCTCGTCCTTCAAACCAGTCATGATATGAACCATCAATCTGGATCAACTCACCGAAGCAATCCCGGTTATATCGAGGCTGATATGGCCGTTTCAGACGCTTGGATCGCGGAATCCAGAGCTCATTGACAGTCATCCAGCGACGAACCGTTTCCACAGGAATATTCAGACCAAACATGCTCATCAGCTTCTCATGAGCCAAGGTTGGGCCAAAGCCCAGCAGATGTTCAGAAATAATGGAAAGGCATTCAGACTTTACGGCTTCATCATGGCGACGATGGCCAGGTTGACCACGACTGGCATGTATCAGGCCTGAAACACCGTCTTGCTTTAGCTTCTGTAATAATCGGGTAATTTGGCGGGTAGAAAGATTGAGGATTTCAGAAGCACGGACTTGGGTAATACGATGATCTCGAACATCTTGCAGTACAGCAAGACGTTGAATTTCTTTATCAGACATAGTGATCAGCATCTATATTTTATATCCAGCCCATGATGGTTAAACCATCATAAACTAGACATTTTTATTGGTGAGAATATAGACACTTTAAATGGGTTCTAACATCTTCTGTTATTCCTAAGTAGAAATGTCCTACCTAATAACCAAATAGAAATGTCCTATATGGACATTTCCAAGTCAAGCACAGGATTCAGATTTCGTTGTTCAATCGCTGTTTTCTGTGCTTGTCTACGTGGCATCTTTTGAGAACGATTGCGTTTGTTTTGGTGTTCCAGTTGTTCATGCTGTTGTTGAATATGTGCCAGCACAGAACCCAAACGTTTATTCTCAACGATCTCTCTCTGGTTGAGCTGACTTAATTTATCAAAGATGCTGTAATTGATTTTTCTTCCCTGATATTCAATGGCTACAGTACCATCCGGATATTCCAGGAACTCAAGATACTTGCCGACCAATCTTTGATTTTCTTCGCTGTTTTCCAAGATATATACGCATTTATCATAAGTAATCGTCAAGCTGTTCGTGACCCTGCGGGGTTCACGCCAGGTAAAAACATCATCTAATTCTTCGGCTGTTTCAGCGATAGGCCGATGTAGATCCTTGGGATTAAAAGCCATCTTGGCGAATTTACGATTAAATTGCTCAATAAAGCACGGCAGCCACTTATTGGCATCTGCAATTGAACTGATGCCTTCTAAACGCATCTCCTTAATCAGACGATCCTGAAGTGTTCTATTCGCTCGTTCTACACGACCTTTGGCTTGAGGGGAGTTAGCGAAAATGATATCGATATTGAGAGTGCTCAGAACACGTCCAAACTGGGTAATCTTGGTGTCTTTCTTGCTACTTTGATTCACCCTAAAAACTGAATGTTTGTCACTGTAAAATGCCAATGGCTTACCATGCTGTTCGATATATAAACGTGTCGAAATCATATAGTCAAAGGCTGACTCTGACGCACAGAAGCGTAAATGCTGCAATTTTCCTGTGGCATCATCGATGAATACTAGCAGACAGCATTTAGGTGCTCGACCTTCAAACCAATCATGGTGTGAGCCATCAATTTGGATCAATTCACCATAACAATCTCGGTTATAACGAGGCTGATATGGTCGTTTCAGGCGCTTGCAGCGAGGGATCCATAAATCGGCTGCAATCATCCAGGAACGCAGGGTTTCTACTGAAAGATCGAATCCATGCACGGTGGTGAGCTTTTCATGCGCTAAAGTGGGTCCGAAACCATAAAGTTGATCTGAAACAATATTGAGACACTTAAGTCTGAGTTCTTCAGGAAGTTTAGAATTGCTGATTTGGCCACGACCGGCATGGGCTAATGCAACTGGACCTTGGGCTTTGTATTTCTGCAGTAAGCGTCTGATCTGACGTTCTGAAATATGAAGTAGCTGAGCAGCCTGGGATTGAGTTATACGTTGATCGCAGATTTCCTGCAAGACCGACAATCGTTTAAGTTCTTTATCCGACATAGACACCAACATATCAAACCGTCCGCTAAGGAAATTGCAGAAGTGCATATTCTAAAAGCGGACATTTTTACTTTGGAGAAACCAGACATTTCTATTTTGGAGTTACATCTTCATTTCGTATAACAGCCATTATGTTAAATAGTTTATTTCTATTAGCTTCTGTAAAGCTCAATAGTAAATTAAGCTAGTTTCTTAATGTGACAGAACCTTATTATTTGCAGGAATGTATTTGAGATTTTGGTAAGTAGATCAGAAATTATGGAACAAAGAACAAAACGTAAGAGAATTAAAGAAGGTGATGTGATTGCAATTAATTTGGGGAATCTAAGCTATGGCTATGGCATAGTTTTAAAATCTCCATTGGCAGGGTTCTACAATTTACAGACGAAAAATTTAGAATTGAATGTTAATTTCATAACATCACATTCGATTTTGTTTAAAGTACCTGTCATGAATTACGCATTTAAATCCGAGAAATGGCATATTATTGGGAATGTAGAATTAAATGACGATTTAAAACAGAAGGTTTACTTCTTTAAGCAAGATATGTTTGATCATTCAATTTCTATTTATTATGAAGATGGAACTGAAGGTATCGATATTCCAGCAACATATGAAGAAGTAAAAGATTTGGAACGTGCTGCTGTATGGGATCCTGAGCATGTAGAAGATCGTTTAAGAGATCATTTTAATGGTGTACCGAATGAGTGGGTTAAACAATTACGCCCTAAACCCTCTGCATCTTAAAATTAACATAATACACCTTATACGAAATTCTATTTTTTATTTCATATAAATCAATATCTTATACTTATATAAAAAGCCCAATCAACACTGATTGGTTTTTTTTGTTGATTCTTCATGTTTCGCGACTATTATTCAATCAATGTTCCGCGGTTTTGTTTAATGATATAGCAAACAAAAATGTCTAGATAAAATAAGCATAAATATCTTAGTTGTTATTAATTTTGCAGATAGACAAATAAAAGGATTGGGGCGTCATTGATGGTCAAATTCACGTACAATATCGATTAATTTGCAGGTATAGATCCTGCCTTATCAGTTGATTCTGTTCTCCCGTTGAATATTGGCATACACATGGCGCAAGCAAAGAAATCTTTTCCGCAGCAAAAATCGGAATTACATGCACGAAATCTGCATCGCAGTCGTTACGATTTTCCTCAACTCATTAAGAGTTGTCCGGAACTTGCACCTTTTGTCAGCCCAAATAAATATAATGATTTATCGGTAGATTTTTCTGATCCACACGCTGTGAAAATGCTGAATAAAGCATTGCTCAAGCATTTTTATGGCATTCAATATTGGGATATTCCCAAAGATTTTCTTTGCCCGCCTATTCCGGGGCGAGCGGACTATATTCACTATTTGGCTGACTTGTTAAGTGCCAACAACAAAGGGCAGATTCTAACAGGACACACCGTTCAAGTCTTAGATATTGGGGTGGGTGCGAACTGTATTTATCCGATTATTGGTCATCGCAGCTATGGCTGGAAATTTGTCGGCTCAGACATACATGCTGCATCGGTTAAAAGTGCTCAATTTATTGTGGAGGCAAATCCGAATCTGCGTAAAGGCATTCAGATTCGATTGCAAAAAAAAGTGAGCAATATTTTTAATGGTGTGATTAAACCTTCAGATCGTTTTGATTTGACCATGTGTAATCCACCATTTCATGCCTCGCAAGATGAAGCCAACGCGACAGCAACGCAAAAATTAAGAAAACTGGGCAAGCCAGTTGATCGGAGCAAGGTGGTATTAAACTTTGGCGGTCAAAAGAACGAACTCTGGTGTGATGGCGGCGAAGAGCGATTTGTCTGCCAAATGGTACAAGAGAGCATCCAGTTTGCTGAACAATGTCTTTGGTTTAGTACGCTGGTTTCCAAGAAAACAACATTGCCAGTGCTTTTAAAGGCCTTAGCGAAGAGCGGTGCAGTGGATGTGAAAACCATTAAAATGACGCAGGGACAAAAAGAAAGCCGTTTTGTCGCTTGGACTTTTTTAGATTCAAGGCACCAGCAAGCGTGGAAGAATGCACGTTGGACTTCAGCTTAAGTCTGTCTTCTTTGGAGATTTTCGCCTTGTCTTTGACAGCAATGCATAGAGCATCAATATAAAGTTTCCCATAGCGATAAGCACAGTGTATTGAATCAATCTGGAGATATTTTTGCTAAACAAGACGCATTGTTAATTGTTACAAAAAACAGCATACAGCGATTTTTGATTATTACGTGTTCTAAATGCCTTGAATATTCTGCAAGGGCTTCTTTTATATGTGAAAAATGCGCGGAATTGAACTGCAAATGCGTATGTTTATCATTTAAATTTTATATAAATCATAAGCTTACAAAAATTATATTTTGCATTCATTTTGAAACTTGTCCATAATATTTGAAAAGGGTATGGAGTGAAGAAAATGCGTGGCAATCCAGAAGTCGTAGACTACTTAAATATGCTGATCGGTGGCGAACTGGCTGCTCGTGATCAATACTTAATTCATTCCCGTATGTATGAAGATTGGGGCTTAAGTAAAATCTTTGAACGTATCGATCATGAAAGCCAAGAAGAAGGCTCACATGCAGATGCATTGATTCGTCGCGTATTGTTCCTTGAAGGAACGCCGAATATGAATCGTGATGATATTGAAGTCGGTACAGACGTTGTGACTTGTTTAAAAGCGGATTTGGCGCTTGAATATCATGTTCGTGAGAAACTTGCTCAAGGCGTAAAATTGTGTGAAGAAAAGGGTGACTATGTGACCCGTGATATGCTCCGTCAGCAAATGTCAGATACTGAAGAAGATCATACCTACTGGCTTGAAAAGCAAATGCGTTTGATCGAACTGATTGGCCTACCAAATTATATTCAGTCTCAAATGTAATTTAAAAAATATCAAAATAAACCCAGCTTCTGCTGGGTTTTTTATTGGACCATGAAAACTATTGTTGTAGTTTTTTGATATCGGCCAAGACCTTCGCCGCATGTGTCTGTGCATTCACGCTGGTGTAGTGATACACAATAATGCCTTTCGGATCAATAAGAAAGGTTTCACGTTTGGCAACTTTCAAAATCCCTAAGTTTCGTACAATACCTAGCTGAGTCGCCAGTTTGTGCTGTTGGTCGGCAAGAATTGGAAAGGGAAGTCCAAGTGCTTTAGAGAACTTTTGATGTGATGCAACATCATCTAAGCTTGCGCCCAAAACAACCGCATTACTTTTTAAAAATTGTGGATATAGGGTTTTAAATTGATTGGCTTCTTCTGTGCAACCCGGTGAATTGTCTTTGGGGTAAAAATATAGAACAAGCCATTTCCCTTGATATTGCTTCAGTTCGTGCCATTTTTCATTTTGATCTTGCAATTTAAAGTTGGGTGCGGGTGTGCCTACCCATTGTTTTTGTTTGTTTTGATTGGTGCTGAGTATGGATGTTTCAGCAACTGTGATTTGGGTAGTTGCTATTAAAGCACATGTCATGAAACAGATTTTTAGCAATGAAGAAACTTTCATAGAGCATCAGTTTATATTGTTCTTTATCTGATCTTAGCAAATTTTAAAGCGCTGTAGGCTAGCTGATTTTATATTTATTGAAGTAGATTTCGAATGTCTTTTGGCAAATCGGTTGATGTGCTGAAATGCCACTATCAAACGTGCTCTGAACTTTTATACTATTTGGAATCGTTTAATTTTAGAGTTTGCATTGAAACAACAGATTTTACTTATTACTGGATGGGGCGGAGGTCGTAAATTACTTGCTCCTTTACAGCAGGCATTGATCACCCAAGGTTATCAGGTCCAATTATGGAATATTTTTGATGCCTTAAATCCAGCAGTGCTGGAACAGAAAGTTGAATTGGCGCAGCAATTTGATGTGATTATTGGCTGGTCCCTTGGTGGTCAATTGGCGACGATTTTGGTAGATGAAATTCAAAAAAAATATCAACAACAGAAAGTGCTGATCACATTAGGCTCAAATCCAAGTTTTGTAGCTGATGAACAGTGGCCTGCTGCGATGGATCAAGCGAGTTTTCAAAGCTTCAAACAATCTTTCGAGCAGGATGCGATTTCTACCTTAAAGAAGTTTGGTTATATGGTTTGTCAGGGTACTGATAGCACTAAGCAAGATTTCATCACCTTGCAAAGTTTGATTCAAGCGCAAAATTTAGATGTGCTTCGAGCAGGATTGAACTGTTTGGGGAAGCTTAATAATGTCAGTATCTTGAAAAATTACACTGGTCATCAATACCATTTGTTTGCTAAGCAAGATTATTTGGTTAGTTACAAAGTTGAGCGATTATTGAGTAATTTAGCCGTAAAGTTTTTGGATACAGAATTGGTTTCTGGCTCACATGGCTTTCCATTGTTTCAATCTAAAGTTATAAGTTGCAAAATCTGCCAATATTTAAAGAAAATAGAACAAATCTCTGACTAGCTGGGCTTTATGGCAATTTATTTTTCCTTGCAGTGGGTTTAACATCTTGCCTCATTGATGTTTAAGCCTGATACATGGAGTGAGGGATGGCCAATTTAACCGATCTACAATTTGATCAGCAGCATATTTGGCATCCCTATACATCGATGACTCAGCCCCTTCCAACGTTTAAAGTGAAACGTGCGCAAGGGGTAATGATTGAGCTTGAAGATGGTCGTCAATTGATTGATGGTATGTCTTCATGGTGGTGTGCAATTCATGGTTATAACCATCCCGAGCTAAATCAGGCAGTGACCGATCAACTGCAACAGATGTCTCATATCATGTTTGGTGGATTGACACATGATCCCGCGATTCAACTGGCTAAATTACTGTTAAAAATCACACCGCCCAGTTTAGATAAAATCTTCTTTGCTGATTCAGGTTCGGTTGCTGTCGAAGTAGCCTTGAAAATGGCAGTGCAGTATTGGGCGTCTTTGCATCAACCGAATAAAACCAATTTTGTCACTCCACGTTCTGGCTATCACGGAGATACATGGAATGCCATGTCGGTTTGTGACCCTGTGACTGGCATGCATCAAATATTTGGTTCCAGTTTACCCAATCGAATTTTTGTTGCCGCACCGCAAACGGCCTTTGATGAGGTGTGGAATCCTGGCGACATTTTAGAGCTTGAACAAACTTTGGCTGCGCAGCATGAAAGTATTGCAGCGTTGATTTTGGAGCCGATTGTGCAAGGTGCAGGAGGCATGCGTTTCTACCATCCTGAATATTTGCGTCAAGCTAAATTACTCTGCGAAAAATACAATATCTTGCTGATCTTCGATGAGATTGCGACAGGTTTCGGGCGTACAGGAAAACTCTTTGCTTGGGAATGGGTCGCAGTTGAGCCAGATATTATGTGTATTGGTAAAGGACTGACAGGCGGTTATATGACCTTGTCTGCAACCCTGACTACGCAGAAAGTCGCGAATACGATTAGCCAAGGCGAAGCCGGCGTGTTTATGCATGGCCCAACCTTTATGGCAAATCCTTTGGCTTGCGCTGTGGCTGTAAAAAGTACCGAACTGCTACTTTCTCAAGATTGGCAAGCCAATATTCGACGTATCGAAACTCAATTGAAGTTTCATTTACCAACACTTTCATCGCTTGAACATGTCAAAGATGTGCGAATACTTGGTGCTATTGGTGTGGTGGAATTGACCTTCAATGTAGATATGAAAACGCTACAACAGGAGTTTGTTCGTCGTGGTATTTGGATTCGTCCATTTGGGAAACTGGTTTATGTGATGCCACCCTATATTATTTCTGAGTATGAATTAAAAATTTTGCTAGAACACATGGTTGAGGTGGTGAAAAACATGGGGCAGTCGGTATGAATCTGCTTAGCCATTTTTCAGATCAACTTGATCAACTGAAACAGCAAGGCAACTTACGTCAGTTCACTTCTAATCTTCAGCACGATCATTGCATCAGTATTCACGATCACAATATGTTGAATTTAGCGTCAAATGACTATTTAGGTCTGGCTTCAAACCTACATCTACGTGAACAGTTTTTTGATGAAACCCCGAACGCACAGCGTTGGATGAGTTCATCCTCTTCGCGGTTACTGACGGGAAACTTTCCTGAATATGAACAACTTGAATCAACATTAAGTGATGCCTTTCATGGCCGATCAGCACTGTTATTTAATAGCGGCTATCACATGAATATCGGGATTTTACCTGCACTGGCAGACAGTAAAACCTTGATATTGGCGGATAAGCTGATTCATGCCAGTATGATTGATGGCATCCGATTATCGAGTGCGAAATATGTACGTTATCGCCATAATGATTTGGCGCATCTTTCTCAGCTTTTATGCAAATATCATGAAGATGAGGCTTTTGAGCGGATCATTGTGGTGACTGAATCGATTTTCAGTATGGATGGTGATGAAACCGATTTGGCTGAACTGGTACGGATCAAAAAACAATTTCCCAAAGTGATGTTGTATGTCGATGAGGCGCATGCAATCGGTGTACGCGGTGAGCGTGGTTTAGGCTGTGCTGAACAATATCAAGTGATTGATGATATTGATCTTTTAGTCGGGACATTTGGTAAAGCACTGGCTTCAATAGGGGGGTATCTCATCTGTCATGCGATTATTCGTGACTATTTGATTAACTCGATGCGACCGTTGATTTTTAGTACCGCACAGCCCCCGATCTGTATGGCGTGGACAGATTTTATTTTCAAGAATGTTTTAAATTTAAAAGCAGAGCGTCACCATTTACAGCAAATCAGTCAAAATTTGCAACAAGCTGTGCAAGCCAAAGGTTTTGATTGTCCATCTACATCACATATTGTGCCTGTCATTATTGGCGAGTCGAATAAAACAGTTGCCAAGGCTCAAGCTTTGCAAGCGGCAGGTTTTTATATCATGCCTGTACGTCCACCCACTGTGCCGCAGCATAGTTCGCGCTTACGCATTTCACTCACTGCTCAGATTACACAAACTGATTTGGATCAGTTGACTAAATTGTTGTGAGTGACTTGTGAATAATTTTGAGATTGATAAATCCCAAGTGGCGTTACGCTTTGCTCAGGCAGGGCACAGCTATGCTGAACATGCCGTAGCACAAAAAGAGATTGCTCAACATTTATTTGAGTTGATGCAGGAGTATTGTCCAAAGTTGCAAAATCACCCTGTAGAAACGGTTTTTGAAATTGGATGTGGCTCGGGGAATTTAAGCAATTTAATGCTGGAAAATATGCAAATCAATCATTTGGTTTTAAATGATCTGTATGCAGAAATTCAACAACATTTTCAGTCAAGTCCACAGATTCAGTACTGGCTAGGAGATATCGAACAACTTGAATTTCCACAGCATATAGACTTGATCGCATCCAGTTCGGCTTTGCAATGGGTAGGAAACTTTGCAGGCATTGTAGAAAAAGCCTTTCAAGGTTTAAATCCAGAGGCATATTTTTGTTTTTCGACCTTTGGGCAGCAGAATTTACAGGAAATAAAAGCTTTGACCGGGCAGGGTTTGGATTACCTCGATATTGACATGCTTCAAGTCATATTAAGTCAAAAAGGTTTTGAAATTCTGCATCTTTCAGAGCAGACAGCGGCTTTATATTTTGATCATCCAAAGCAGGTTTTGCAGCATTTAAAAGCGACAGGTGTGACTGCGACAGCCTCACATTTTCGTTGGACGAAACAATCACTCTTTGATTTTTATTCAGCATATCAACAGTTTTCTTTGCGTGATGAAACTGGGCAGATGCGTTATGCACTGACCTATCATCCGATTTTTTGTATTGCACGGAGAATGCCATGACAGGGCAAGTTTATTTCATTAGTGGGATCGATACAGGCATCGGTAAAACATATACCACAGGCTATTTGGCTAAAATATGGAATGAACAAGGGGCGCGAACGATCACGCAAAAGTTGATCCAAACAGGCAATGTCGATATTTCTGAGGATATAGAACAACATCGTCAAATTATGGGCACGGGGTTGTTGGTCGAAGATGAAACCAAACTCACGATGCCTGAAATATTTAGTTATCCTGCGTCGCCACATCTCGCCACCAAAATCGATGGACGTGACATTGATTTTGCTAAAATCGAATACGCGACAAAACGTTTAACTGAAAAATATGACAACGTTTTACTCGAAGGTGCAGGTGGGTTGATGGTGCCATTAACCACGGATCTTTTAACCATCGACTATGTTGTAGAGAAAAAATATCCCGTTATTTTGGTGACATCAGGTCGTTTGGGCAGCATTAACCATACGATTTTAAGTTTGGAAGCACTAAAAAGTCGTGGCTTGGCACTTTATACACTGGCTTATAATTTAAATGATGAATCGCAAGATGCATTGATTTCCAAAGATACTGCTGAATATTTAAAAGCATATTTAGCCAAACACTTTCCAGAGGCGTTATGGATTGATGTTCCTGTAATTCCATCTGTATAAAGAAACAAAAACCGCTCAAATGAGCGGTTTTTTTATACTTAAGAAATTAAAATTTCTTAAAGCCTTTGTTGTTTCCGCTAAATGCACGACTTGGCACAGAGTCATTACGACGCTCACGATTGCCAAAATTGTCGTTACGACGTTCACGGTTACCGAAGTTTTCACTGTTGCGATCATTACGGTTATTGTTGAACCCTTCGTTGCGACGCTCTGAACGGTTAAATCCATTGCCTTGGAAACCACCTTCAGTACGACCAGTACGACGTTCGCCACGATTGTCTTGATAACCATTGCTTTGTTGTAGCTGGTTTTCGTCACTGTCACGACGTTGTTGGCGTAAGTAACCACCACGACGTGCTGCCATTGGTTTGTCTTGCATACGTTCAGTACGACGTTTTGCCATACCAAATAGGCCAGTACCTTGACGTGGTTTAAGTTCAACTGACTTGGTTAAATTGTCGATATCTTGTTTATCTAGCTCGATCCAGCGACCAGTACGCAGTTCGCGTGGCAGAATTACTGAACCATAACGTGTACGTAAAAGACGGCTCACTTTTAAGCCTTGAGACTCGAAAATACGACGAACTTCGCGGTTACGACCTTCTTTTACGACCACTTGATACCAACGGTTAATACCGTCACCACCAATTTCAGAGAATGACTCAAATTTTGCAGGGCCATCATCTAAAACAACACCTTGTAACATGTTGTTTTTTAATTGAGGAGTGACTTCACCCATGACACGAACGGCATATTCACGTTCGATTTCGCTAGAAGGGTGCATTAAACGGTTCGCCAGTTCACCGTCATTCGTGAACAGCAATAGACCTGTAGAGTTAATATCTAGACGACCTACCATTACCCAACGATCGCCGGTAATTTGAGGTAATTGTTCAAATACCGTTGGACGGTTTTCAGGGTCATTGCGTGAACAAATTTCGCCTTCTGGTTTATAGTAAATCAACACACGGCGACGAATTTCGTCTTCAATTTGGAACTGAACTTTACGACCATCGATGCGAAGCTCATCACCTGGTTCAATACGTTCACCCACTTGGGCAATTTGCCCATTTACGCTCACACGACCAGCGGCAATGACTTCTTCCATATAACGGCGAGAACCCAAACCAACGCGTGCGAGCACCTTTTGCAATTTTTCACTCATGACAGCATAACCTTAGAAATTATCATCAACAGTTCACCTATTTATGACTTCGGTGCATTCGCATCGAGGGCCATAAAAGCTTCCTTGGCATCCTGCAGGGGAGGCAATTGGCCCAATGAGGTTAGACCAAAAGCATTTAAAAATTGAGGCGTTGTAACTAACAACGCGGGTCGTCCTGGGAGTTCACGAAAACCAGATTCTTTAATCCAGTTCCAGTCAAATAACGTACGTAAAATTTGACTATTGTTGGTCACCCCGCGGATTTGCTCAATATCTGCGCGGGTTACCGGTTGATGGTAAGCAATGACAGAAAGAGTTTCGAGCAAGGATGGCGATAAACGAGTTGGTCGTTCAGGCCAGGTCTGTGCAATAATATTACGATATTTTGCACGTACTTGAAAACGGAAACCTTGAGCGGTTTCAACAAGTTCAATTGATCTGCCGTGTTGCAGCATTGAAAGCTGCTGCAAATATTGGCGTAATTCAGTTTTACTGAAACGGTCTTGGAAAGCCTCTTTTAAACGGGCAATACTCACTGCCGCTTCACTGGCAAAAATAATGGCTTCAAGCTGCATCAAAATTTCATGCAGATTATCTTCTGAAGACACCGCAGTCATTTGTTTAAGTTCAGTGTTCATGCACGTGCTCCCTGAATTGCAAGCGGTGCTTCTACACCTGAAGCGACAATTTGGACTTTTTGTTGGCGTGTCAGTTCCAACACGGCCATAAATGTCACGACAACACCCATGCGGCCTTGGCTTGGTTTGAGTAAGTCCGCAAAGTCTAATACTTCACCTGACTCTAGCTTAGTTTCAATATAAGCAATACGTTCTTCGAGTAAGACAGGCTCTTGTAAAATTTGGTGGGTAACCGGTTCTGGTCGATTAAAGACACAGAGTATGGCATCACGAAGTAATTGAATGTCATAGCCATCATTGGTTTCGACAATCGTTCCTAAACTGACATTGGTATCGAAAGTATCTCGATCCAACACTGACATTTGACCTAATCTTTCTGCAGCTTGTTTGATGCGCAAATAGGTTTCTAAACGGTCAATCAATTCTTGTTTAGGATCTTGTTCATGTGCCGCGGTCGATTTAGGTTTTGGCAATAATAGACGCGATTTTAAATCGGCCAATAGGGCTGCCATCACCATATAGTCTGCGGTTAATTCAATATCTAGCGATTTCATTGCATCCATATAAGACAAATATTGGGATGCAATCGGGGCAATATCGACTTGTAATAAGTCGAAGCCATTTTTTTGAATCAGGTAAATCAGAAAGTCGAGTGGTCCTTCGAAATGCTCTAATAGAATTTCAAATGCAGCGGGTGGAATGTACAAATCTTCTGGAATAGCTTCTTGCCACTCATCCAAAACGCGAATGTGTGGAGCATCTTCCATAGAATTATGGACAGTTTGGTTCATTGCAATTATAGGCCACGCGAATTTTCAAAGGCATGCAGACAGCTTTCGCTTCGATCTCACATCGAAAGTAAAAGCACAAAAGTTATAGGGAATAGTGTAATGGAAAAATGCGTTTAAAGAAATTACTGAACGGTTGAATTGGGTAAAAAACTTAAAATTTATAGGGAATAGGCTTTATTTATACACATGTAAAATTTTAAAGCTGTGATATCGATCACATCTTATGTTAATTATAAAAAATACACTCATCAATCCATGAACTCATTTAAGCTGTGATGTCTGGATGATGGGCGTCCAGCATAAAATGATTTGAATGAATTGACTAAAAGAATATTAGCTATGCCACAACAATATAATCAATGGGGTCAGGCCGTAGGGATGACGTTGGCGCAGTTTGAACCTTGCCAGTTCAGATGTAAAACCGAAGTGGGGCAATCTGTTCGGCTTATTCCGATGTTGCCCGATCAGCTTGATGATAGTCTTTTACAGCGGCTATGGCAGACAGTACAACAAGAACCCGATGAACGCTGTTGGACGTATTTGCCTTATTCTCAAATTCAAAGCATGCAGCAATTGCGTGATTATTTTTAGCAATCCTTTCATTTTGCGGGTTCCATGCATTATGTCATTGAGGTTGGTGAAGCCGTTGTAGGGTGGATTGGTTTGCTCAATGTACGCCCAGCACATGCCGTCATTGAAATTGGCAATGTCTATTTTTCAAGTTTAATGAAGCAATCAACAGCCGCAACTGAAACTATTTATCTATTGTTAAAAGCATGCTTTGCAGCGGGATATCGACGGGTGGAGTGGAAGTGTGATGACTTGAACACGCCTTCGAAAAACGCTGCTTTGCGTTTTGGCTTTCAATTTGAAGGGCTGTTTCGTCAACATGTGATAGTGAAAGGTCGCAATCGTGATACTGCTTGGTTTGCGATGTTGGATCAGGATTGGCCAATGTTGTCTCAAGCATATGAAGCTTGGCTCAATACAAATAATTTTGATGAGCAGGGACAACAAAAAATTCACTTAAAAGAATTTATGCAGCTTTATTGCGCTTGAGCAAAAGTACACGATCAAGGCTTTGAACCTGTTAGTAAGACCCTTTGTTCAAGTGCAAATTCGATAATGTGTTGGCACTGTGCTTGCGAGCAGAGATTTTGACTGGATCGTCGTTTAAACAGAGATTTCACAGTTGATGTATGTAGAAAATAATGAAAAATTTGCGGCTGTGTTGTCGCTATTGGTGAAATTAAATTCTTATCTATTGCCCTTAGTTGAGCCTTAGATTCTAAAGTCCAAGGCTCAGTGGCATATATAGCAAAATGATTGAGACTGCTATGCTCGGAGACACTGAGGTCTGTCGCATTTTGGAGTTTGAGTAAAATTTGAAATAAAGTCATCAGGTCGATTCCTTTATCGAAAGGTGCTTTAACTGCGTTTTGAGCAGATGACCTTTACATGCTGTGCCTCTGATCGGTAACAGCATGTATTTAACAGTACATGCTATTCAAAGGCACTGACATCACCGACACCGCGGCGGATCACTTCTGGGTATTCACCTGCAAGGTTTACAACGCTAGTGGTATTCAAAGTACCTAAACCTCCATCAATCAATACATCTATGCGTTTACCGATTTGCAATTCAATTTCGTAAGGATCATCAATCGGTTCTTTTTGACCCGGTAAAATTAAGGTCGATGTTAATAAAGGCTCACCCAATTCTTTGAGTAATAATTGGCAAATCGGGTTGCTCGGAATACGCAGTCCAATGGTTTTCTTTTTAGGATGCATTAAACGGCGAGGAACTTCACTGGTGGCAGGCAAAATAAAGGTGGTGACAGCAGGGGTGTTATTTTTCAATAAACGATACATGGCATTGTCGACTTTGGCATACGTGGCAATGTCAGATAAATCTGCACAAATAATCGCATATTGATGTTTAGCATCGAGCTGACGAATTTGGGCAATGCGTTCCATGGCATTTTTGTTCCCAATTTGGCAGCCGATGGCATAGGCGGCATCCGTAGGATAAACCACCACATCGCCGGCACGAATCCGTTCAACGGCCTGCGTAATTAAACGGGGCTGAGGATTTTCCGGATGTATTCTTAAATGCAACATGTCGTTTTCCTCTTATTATTAAAAGCTCTAGACATTATGTCGCGGTCTATTTGCTTTGTGCAATGCGAAATGCAGTCAAATTGTATAATTTAATCAAGCATTTCACGTTGAAATTCATTCGCCTGTAACATTTTGCCAGCACGTGTACAGTGACAAATGCATTGGATAAAGCGCCAAGCATCGCGTGGAAGTTTGGCTTCGCCCTTAAAATAAGCCTGTAATTGTGCATAGACATTATCTTTAAAGCTGCTGCCATCTCCTCCTTCACCAGTGAGGTTATCGAGTGATACACGAAACTTACGCCCAAAGGCTTTGGCAAATAACCATTCGATCGCTTGGGGCTTAATTTCTACCTGTTCAAAGAGGGCTTGTTGCTCTTTGCTACGACCATCTGGTGCATACCAATAGCCTAAATCGGGAAGTAAACGGCGTTGCTCGCCAGCAATAGTCCAATGGCTAATTTCATGCAAAGCGCTATTGAAATAACCATGAGCAAATTGAATACGGGCAGGGCCGTTTGAATCGGCAGGAAAGTACTCGGGCTCACAGTCACCTTTCACTAAGCACACATTCAGGTGGGAAAACCAATGATTAAAGTGTAAGATGAGCCAATCGACGTGTTCTGTTTCTGTGGAAAGTTTCTCCCAAGCCGAGAGTTGCACTTGGTCAGTTGAAATGTCAGAATCAAGCGTTGAAATTGTGCTCATAAGTGATGAAACATTCACTTCTGTTTGCGGCTGCAACAGATGCATAACTTAAGTTACCCAAATGGTCTGTCTAAATAAGTACAAAATTGTATCTTAATCTTTGACAGAGTACTGATGAATTTGTAGAATTGCCGCCTTAATTATGTCAGCAAATACCTTTCCGGCACAGATTGAGCCGTTTAAATGGGCTGAACAGGGCTTTAAATGGTCAGGAACACTGCCATTATCTCGCTTTGTTCGTATTGCTCGTGAAGCTGTTGGATCAATTGATGATCAATTGATTAACATAGACTGTAAGCTATCAATGGATGCTTATCATCGCATTGTATGGCTAGATGGTCATGTTGAAACAAATGTTCCAATGGAATGCCAGCGTTGTCTGGATACTGTTGAGATCCCACTTGTTTCAAGTTTTCATCTAGCTCTTGTAGATGACGAGTCACTGATAGAGCGCTTGGATGAGGATGCTGATTTCATCGTTTTAGGTGAAAGTGAAGCAACAACCAAAGGTTCATATGATGCACCTGCGACTGCTGATTTACTCTCACTGATAGAGGATGAATTGTTATTGTTGATGCCTTTGTCACCTAAGCACGACGCTTGTGAACATAAGCATCAACCTGCCGCTGAAGAGCTTGTTGAAGAAAAACGGGACAACCCGTTTGATGTTTTGGCAGGTTTGAAGGGTAAACTTAACTAATTTTTGTGTTATACTCTTGAGTATAAGACAATCGAATTTGTTCTGATCCATTTTTTCGATCTTTGTAAGGAGCCATCATGGCCGTTCAGCAAAACCGTAAAAGTCGCTCTCGCCGTGACATGCGCCGTTCACATGACGCTTTAACCGAGAATGCATTAACTGTAGACCAAGCTACTGGCGAGACTCACCGTCGTCACCACGTATCTAAAGATGGTATCTACCGTGGTCGTCAATTATTCGCTAAAGCATCTGCTGAATAATTGGTGATGTATTAAGCGTCAAGCTTAGTAGAAAAAATGGGAGCGTTAAGCTCCCTTTTTTTGTACCGATTTTTTGTTGCATTTGGCAATTACCAAGACAAAAATTAAGTGTTAAATTTCCGTCCCTGAAACAAGCTTACATGGGATTGTGTTGAATAAATGTCCAAATAGCATAAATTCACCAGTCTTGATAAAGGATTTTTTTATGTCTGCTAAACAACTCGAGCAAGCAGCTCAAGCTACTAAAACTGCATTCGTGTTCCCGGGTCAAGGGTCACAGAAAGTCGGCATGCTCGCTGAACTTGCAGAACAGTTTAGTAGTGTGCAAGCAACATTTGCAGAAGCATCAGAAGCAGTTGGCTTTGATCTTTGGCAAATTGCGCAAAGTGGTGAAGGGTTAAACCAAACAGAATTTACTCAACCTGTACTACTGACTGCCAGTATTGCTTTATGGCGTGTGTGGTTAGAGTTAGGTGGTGTTGCACCGAAATACCTTGCAGGTCACTCATTAGGTGAATACAGCGCCTTGGTTGCTGCAGGTGCGATGAGCCTAGGTGATGCCGTTAAACTGGTGAACCTACGTGGTCAGTTAATGCAAAGTGCTGTACCTGAAGGTCAAGGTGCAATGGCGGCAATTTTGGGTCTAGATGATGCCAAAGTCATTGAACTTTGTGCTCAAGCAGAAGGCCCAGGTTCAGTAGATGCTGCAAACTACAATGCACGAGGTCAAGTTGTCATTGCGGGCGATAAAGCCATGGTTGAAGCGGTTATGGCTGCTGCTAAAGAAAATGGCGGTAAGGCAATCGCACTTCCGGTTTCTGTGCCATCGCATTGTGCATTGATGAAACCTGCTGCTGAACAGTTTGCGACAGCATTGGAACAAACTGCCATTGAGCTGCCTACTATACCTGTAATACAAAATGTAGGCGCTGAAATCGCGACTGATGTAGCGCAATTACGTCAGGCGTTAACTGCACAGTTATACCAATCTGTACAGTGGACAAAGACCATGCAGTATTTGCAAGACCAGGGTATTCAGTACATTGCTGAATGTGGTCCGGGTAATGTCCTTGCGAATCTCGCAAAACGTTTGCCAAATATTGAAAAAGCATTCCCACTCGACACGAAAGGTCGTATGGAAGATGCACTGAATGCCATTTTAGTGGCAGAAGGGAAAATTGCATGACACAAGAACGCAAAGTTGCTTTAGTAACAGGTGCGAGCCGAGGGATTGGAGCAGCAATTGCTCAGCAATTGATTCAAGACGGTTATTTTGTTGTAGGTACGGCAACATCAGAAGCGGGTGCAGAAAAATTATCTGCTGCTTTTGCTGAAAATGGTGCGGGTAAAGTTCTAGATGTACGTGATGCAACTGCAATTGATGCATTGGTATCAGACATTGAGCAAAACTTTGGTTCAGTATTGGTTTTAGTGAACAATGCTGGTATTACCAAAGATAATTTGTTACTTCGTATGTCAGAAGATGATTGGGATGACATTCTCAACATTCATTTGAAAGCCGTTTATCGACTTTCTAAACGTGTTTTAAAGGGTATGACCAAAGCACGTTTTGGCCGAATTATTAATATTAGTTCTGTGGTTGCACATTTTGCTAACCCAGGACAAGCAAACTATTCTGCTGCAAAAGCAGGGATTGAGGCCTTTGGTCGCAGCCTTGCAAAAGAGATGGGAAGCCGCCAAATCACTGTAAATGCAGTGGCTCCGGGCTTTATTGCAACAGAAATGACAGAACAGTTAAGCGAAGAAATTCGTAAAAAGATGAGTGATCAAGTGGCTTTAAACCGTTTAGGTGAGCCACAAGATATCGCAAATGCCGTAAGTTTTCTTGCTTCTGAAAAGGCAAGTTACATTACCGGAACTGTATTACATGTAAATGGTGGTTTATACATGAGCTAAGCGCTCAAGTATAAACTTTCAAAACGATTTAGATTCAATTAAACTAACGGCATTAAAAACGCCACAAGCAATGAGGAGAATTCCTGTGAGCGATATCGAACAACGCGTAAAACAAGCAGTAGCTGAACAACTTGGTCTTAAAGCAGACGAGATCAAAAACGAAGCTTCTTTCATGGATGACTTAGGTGCAGATTCTCTAGACCTAGTTGAATTAGTTATGTCTTTCGAAAACGATTTCGACATCACTATTCCTGATGAAGATTCAAACGAAATCACTACTGTACAATCTGCAATTGACTATGTTTCTAAGAAGCTAGGTTGATTTTAGATTTCAGCGATGCTGATTTAAAAAGCCACCATTCGGTGGCTTTTTTTATGCCGAATATTTTGTTTTTACATTAGCTTACGTTTCTGTCACCAACAACAACTCAAAAGCGGTTATTTTTTAGCTATAAGAATAGAGTTTGAACAATAGTTAAATGATTTAAAACAGTAAAAACAACGGAGAAAAATATGGGTCTTTTTGATTTTGTAAAAGGTATTGGTAAAAAAAATACAGCGCCTGCGGAACCTCAAGCAGCGCCAGCAACACCTTCTGAACCATCTGCACAAGAAATTGCCAATAAGTTATTGGGTCATATCAAAGCACTGGGCTTACCTGTAACAGGCTTGTCTGTGAGTTATAACGGGACTTCAGATCTAGCAACAGTGAAAGGTCAGGTACAAAGCCAAGCAGATCGTGAAAAGATTATCTTAGCAGTAGGAAATATTGATCATGTGGCGCAAGTGGATGATCAGTTAACAGTGACGAGTCCTGAGCCTGAAAGTAAATTCTACACTGTTAAATCAGGGGATAATTTGTCTAAAATCTCTAAAGAATTTTATGGTGATGCAAATCAATACAATAAAATTTTTGAAGCGAACCGTCCTTTGTTAAAAAATGCCGATGACATTTTCCCAGGGCAAGTGCTGCGTATTCCTGCATAAATATTTGTGTTTACAGTAAAAAAAGCCATCTTGTGATGGCTTTTTTTTGTATGCGTGAATGGTGGAGTTGAATATAATGCGGCTGAAATAATTCAAAATAAGAAATCAATGAAAAAAAAATCATCTTTATTTTCTTGCTGTTGCTTGCAGTTGTTGTGTGTTTTTGTCTTTGGTTGAGGTGGGATGAGCGTATTGATCCTCGGGTGCTCAAGTGGCAGCAGGCTGAAATTTCTTATCATTCAAATTACACACAAGAGCCGTATTTTAACTTGCTTGGGCTGAATGCTGGAGATCGGTTTTCGGCATTGAATGTTGGGCGCTATCGTTATCATCAGGATTGGGTATTTAGTTTGTTGGGGCAAGAGCAACAGAATGTATTGGGCCAGCCATTGAATGCGAAGCTAACGCGTGAAAAGTGGTCAGAAGAACAGACGAATTTAGTTGCTGAGTTTCAGCAATTGCTGGTCGATGATCCTAAAGCGGTTAGTGCATTTGTTGTTGAGCATCGTCTGGTGCTTGGTGCGTTGATACAGCAAGAAAAGGTGCCGTTGCAGCGCTTTAACACATGGTTGCAGCATGCAGACCAATACCGCAGTTTAAGTATGCCGAGCAATTCCGCATATCCAGACTTTAAGTATTTAAATCAGTTAGCGATCCTTTATCAGATCAATATTGCTTTAAATAAAGAGGATAAGCTGGATGCATATATGGCTGAATATCACAGATTGCAGCAGATGCTTGAGCGCCCGAACTCATTGGTTGAAAGGATGCTGATTCAAAACTGGCTGGCACGTTATGTCCGAATTATACGTAATGAACAATTAAAGACTGGACAAGTAGTTTATTTGAAGCCTTTAAGTACTCGTCAGTTGAGTTTGCGCTCAGCAGCGCAATTGGAAGCCTATGGCGTATATGCGGTGTTGAAGCAGGTGCAGCAATCATTGGGCTGGAATACCTCCTTGATGTATTGGTTGTATTTGCCAAATCAAACTGCAAATCAATTGTTTAAGCAATATGAAGAGGCGGCACAGCTATCTGAGCTTTCTTATGATTCGTTTAGGATGCAGGGTGGTTAAAAACAGGGACAGTATTCATCTTGGCATATCAAAAATTATTTGGGCAATACTTTGTCCAATATAGAGGGGGTGCCTTGGGAGCGCTATGTACTTGCGGGGCACATTTTGAATGATCGAATTATGATTTTTAATTTGTTGAATCAGGGTGCGACTGATTTAATGCAGTTGAATCAAAATAGCCACGGCCGACGTTTCTTTAAGAAAGAGGGATGTTGTGTGCTGAAGTACCGTATCCGCGTGAGTAATTTAGAGCACACAATTGGAATATTTTAGATAGCTGTGTGCAGTTGTAGTTTTTGTATATAAACATTTTGATATAGAAATAAAAAAGCCCCAATGAGTAGGGGCTTTTTTACAGTCGTTTAGAAGCTTGGCTTCACTACAACTAAAATAACAACCGCAAATAAAATCAAAGTGGGCATTTCATTAAAATAACGCCAGAATTTATGCGACTTATAATGTGCATTTTCGATAAGCTTTTTACGGTAATAACCACAAACAAAATGATAAATCACCAATAGTCCAACCAATCCAACTTTTAAATAGAACCAAAGCGCTTCATGGTAGTGTCGTGTTGCATCACCCCAATCGACGAGGAAGTGCGCCGTGATCAGTGTAGCAATCATTGCAGGCCACATAATGCCGCGATATAGCTTGCGTTCCATGATTTGAAAGCGCTGATGACTCGTAGCATCATCACTCATGGCGTGGTAGACATAAAGGCGAGGGAGATAGAATAGCGCTGCGAACCAGCAAACAATTGCGATGATATGCAATGCTTTTACCCAGAGGAAAGCATCTGATGGAGCATCCATATATTAACCCTTAAAAGGGCGGTGGGTATGTGCTTTGGCACCGAAGCGCCAAAGCAGCAAACTTTATATTATGCTTCCCATTTTTTGAAAACGAGGCAAGCGTTTACACCGCCAAAACCAAAACTGTTACTCATCACAGTATTCAATTTTGCATCACGTTTTTCAAGTACGATATCAAAAGGTTTTGCACCTTCGTCAAGTTCAGTCACATTGATATTTGGTGCTATAAAGTCATTTTGCATCATTAAAATAGAGTAAATCGCTTCTTGTACACCTGCAGCACCCAGACTGTGACCGGTCATCGATTTGGTCGAGCTGAGCGGAGGAACTTGTCCTTCACCGAAAGCACGCTCCATCGCTTTAAGTTCAGTGACATCGCCTGCCGGAGTAGATGTACCGTGTGTATTAACATAGTCGATGGTATCTACACCATGTTGTTTAGCTTCTTCTAAAGCCATAAGGATACAACGCGTCGCACCTTCGCCCGATGGTGCAACCATGTCAGCACCGTCAGAATTTGCTGCATAGCCGACAACTTCAGCCAAAATGTTTGCACCACGTGCTTGAGCATGTTCAAGTGACTCTAGTACAACGAAGCCACCGCCGCCAGCGATCACGAAACCGTCACGGTCAGCAGAGTAAGGGCGGGAAGCAGTTTCAGGAGTGTCATTGTATTTTGAACAAAGTGCGCCCATTGCATCAAATAAAAGACTTTGTGACCAATGGTCTTCTTCACCACCACCGGCAAGCATTAAGTCTTGTTTGCCTAATTGAATCAAATTGTATGCATAACCAATGGCATCTGCAGATGTTGCACATGCGCTAGTAATGGTGTGTGCAATACCTTGCATTTTAAATGCAACACCCACGTTTGCAGTAATGGTGTTGGTCATGTTACGTGGTACAAAGAATGGACCAACTTTACGTGCACCTTTGGTGTCTAGAAGTTCTTTCATTTCAACAACAGATGCAGTTGAACCACCACCTGAACCACCCGCAATACCGTAACGTGGATTACCACCGATTTGTTCTGCTGTTAAGCCTGCATTTTCTACCGCAGCCAAAGCTGAGTTGTATGCATACATTGCGCATACGCCCATAAAGCGTTTTAAACGGCGGTCAATACCGTCAAAGTTTTGTTCTGCAGCCGCACTGACATGACTTTTAAAATTAAGTTCAGCATAACTTGGGTTGAAACGTGTTCCAGAAATCCCGTTTTGCAAAGAATGAGTGACATCTTCTAATGTATTACCAATGCATGAGTTGATGCCCATACCAGTGATTACAACACGTTTCATCTACAGATCCTTTATAGGTAGTGTGTGAGCAAGCTATAGAAAGTATACGAAGGAAACTTTCTAAATAGGCGAACTCATATAATTTGATTGGAATAATGATAGCAGAAAGCTTTTTGAATTCTTATGGCAAATCCTATGCCTATTGTTGACTGAGCTAATTTGCAACTTTGCAGCAAAAAACTTAACTTAAAGATACATATTCAAGTTGTGATAAAGTTTGACTACACCTAGTATTTATCAATAATTTCAAGAATAGTTTTAATGAGGTAGGGAATGGTGAAAACGAATAATAAACCAACGGCAGGTCTACTCTCAAACGCCTTTGGAGTGGCTAAAAAGCTCAGTTCTACTGGGGTGTCCATCATTAATCATGTCGCACCCGAATCCGTAACTAAGGTCATTCAACCTCAAAAAAATGGTCAAACCTTGGAGGGTCAGTCAAGGCAAGCGGGCGTATTTGATGTAAAAAAATATGATAATCCTCAGCAAATCTTGCGTGAACACGTTCCAAATGTTTCTAGACAATTATTCGGTCGACATTTTAATACCGTAAATAATGTGGCTAATTTTGTTGCTCCTCAATTTAGTGACAAAATTTCTGATTATTTATTTGATCGACTTAATCATTTTAGTTCGGATATTTCATCTGTAGATGCTGTACTGGATGAAGCTGGGGTACGTGATTTAGAAGAGTTGACACAAGATGTCGATCGTTCGCGTCGTATTAGTCAGGCTCTGGGTGAGCAAAATAAATGGATTGCTTCGATTCAAGGGGCTTTAACAGGTGCGACAGGTGTCATTGGTTCAAGTATTGATATCCCTGCTTCACTGATTATGACTCTGCGAGTGATTTATCAAGTTGGACGTTCTTATGGTTTCGACTTAAGCAAAGAAAGTGACCAAGATATTGTTCAGTTTATTTTTAAACAGGTCGACTTGAGTTTAATTGCAGAAAAACAAACTTTGCTTATGGCAATAAAAGCTCTGAGTAGTACGCTACAAAATAGTGATTTGCATCAGTTACAGCAATTGGTGGGTTCAGATACTGATGCAGCAGTATTGAAAAAATATGTACTAGATGAAAATGGTCAGTTTAAGTGGGCATGGCTCAATCAAATGCCAAAAGTTTCATTGTTAAATCAGCTATCACGATTATCTCCTGTGGCGAGTGTTGGTGTAAGTGTGGTGTATAGTCGCCGTTTGGTGGATGAAGTGAATCAGAAGGCACAGCAAGTCTTTTCTAATGCGCGCCAATATATTTTGCAGCATCAAGATATTAGCTTGTCTCCTTTACATGCCTATGAGCGTTCTCTTGAGTTGCTTGCTCAAGCAACACCTAAATTACTAGAAGGCATTAAGGCAAAAGATATTGATTTGGCTGAGCCGGTACTAGATCAGACCATAGATGTTGCAGGTCATGAGAGTATTCGCGCAGTAAAAGTCATCAAAAAAACACAACTTAAAACCGCTGATGCAGCCGAAGTAGAGGTAGAGCAGGAACAAAAAGTCTCAGAAGGTTTGGAGGCACTTGCGGAAAAAGTTGTTGAGCCTCATTCACCCGTGGCTGCGCAAAAACCTGCTTTAGCTGAAAAAGATGAGTTTGATGTGTTGGAATCTGTACAGCAGGAAGATGTCCCAGTGGAAAAAGCTGCACCCAAAACTAAGCCGCGTAAAGCCAAAACAGCAGCCGTAGATAAAGTTACAAAAAAATCAGCAGATTCTTCTGAAAAATAAACTATTTATTTATGGGTGAAAAATTGCGCAAATCATGATGAATAAATGTTTTCGATGATCGTATATTGTTGACCAATTTTAAGTCTTCGCTTACAATTGCATGCCCTCAAAAAGTAGTATTTTTTGGGGCTTTTTATTAACGGGAGAATTGCCAAATGGCAACAACAAATCAGTTGATCCGTAAGGGTCGTACAACTTTAGTTGAAAAATCTAAAGTTCCTGCGTTGAAGGCTTGTCCACAACGTCGTGGTGTTTGTACACGTGTTTACACAACTACACCTAAAAAACCTAACTCAGCAATGCGTAAAGTTTGCCGTGTTCGCTTAACTTCAGGTTTTGAAGTTTCTAGCTACATCGGTGGTGAAGGCCATAACCTACAAGAGCACAGTGTTGTTCTTATCCGTGGTGGTCGTGTTAAAGATTTACCAGGTGTACGTTACCATACCGTTCGTGGTTCTTTAGACTGTGCTGGTGTTAAAGATCGTAACCAGTCTCGTTCTAAATACGGTGCTAAACGTCCTAAGAAATAATCTGAAAAGATTGGCTTCTTAGTTCGTTAGAACTGCAATCCTTTATCGTCTCGCTTGTCTGATTTCTGCATTTTTTGTGAAAATTCCAAGCGACGTATAGTAAGGCCAGCGAAAGCACATGACACTTTGTGCACCTGCTGGAGTAACCTGAAGTGTCATATTTATTAGGTGTATTAAAATGCCAAGACGTCGCGTAGTTGCTGCCCGTGAAATCCTTCCGGATCCTAAGTTCAGCAGCCAAACAATCGCTAAATTCATGAACCACGTAATGCAAGATGGTAAAAAATCTATTGCTGAAAGTATCGTTTACGGTGCTTTAGACCGCGTTCAAGAAAAATCTAAAGTAGACCCAGTTGAATTTTTCGAGACTACTCTTGAAAAAGTTCGTCCTATGGTCGAAGTAAAAGCACGCCGTGTTGGTGGTGCTACATACCAAGTGCCTATGGAAGTACGCCCATCCCGTCGTACTGCCTTGGCTATGCGTTGGTTAGTAGATGCTGCTGCTAAGCGTTCTGAAAAAACTATGGCTTTACGTCTTGCTGGTGAGTTGCTTGATGCAGCTGAAGGTAAAGGCGCAGCGATCAAAAAACGTGAAGATGTGCATCGTATGGCTGAAGCCAACAAAGCCTTCTCTCATTACCGTTTCTAAGCGGATAAAACAGCCCCTATTCAGGAGGGTGACAAATCAGTTGTCACTGTTTTGTCATCGAATCGCTTTAAGTTGCTATGCAGCTTAAAGCGTCCTGTTTTAAACAACAAAATTTAGGAATGCTAGAAATCATGGCTCGTCAAACCCCAATTTCTCGTTATCGTAACATTGGTATCTCTGCGCACATTGATGCTGGTAAAACTACCACTTCAGAACGTATTTTGTTCTACACAGGTGAGAGTCACAAACTTGGTGAAACTCACGAAGGTTCTGCAACTACAGACTGGATGGAACAAGAGCAAGAACGTGGTATTACTATTACCTCAGCGGCAGTAACATGCTTCTGGAAAGGGATGGGTAACCAATTTGAACAGCACCGTATTAACGTAATTGATACCCCAGGACACGTAGACTTCACTATTGAAGTTGAACGTTCTATGCGTGTTCTTGACGGTGCATGCATGGTTTACTGTGCTGTAGGTGGTGTACAACCTCAGTCTGAAACTGTATGGCGTCAAGCAAATAAATATAAAGTTCCACGTATTGCATTCGTGAACAAAATGGACCGTACTGGTGCGAACTTCTTCCGTGCTGTTGAACAAGTTAAAACACGTCTTGGTGGTAATCCAGTGCCAATCGTTGTTCCAATCGGTGCAGAAGAAAACTTCCAGGGTGTTGTTGACCTAATCGAAATGAAAGCGATTATCTGGGACGAAGCGTCTCAAGGTATGAAGTTTGAATATGGCGAAATCCCTGCTGAATTAGTTGATACTGCTAACGAATGGCGTACTAACATGGTTGAAGCTGCTGCGGAAGCATCAGAAGAACTCATGGACAAGTACCTTGAAGAAGGTGAGTTAACTAAAGAAGAAATCGTTTCAGGTTTACGTGCACGTACATTGTTGAATGAAATTCAACCAATGCTTTGTGGTTCAGCGTTCAAAAACAAAGGTGTTCAACGTATGTTGGATGCTGTAATTGAATTCTTACCTGCGCCGACTGACGTTGAAGCGATCAAGGGTATCCTTGACGACAAAGACGAAACTGAAGGTTCTCGTGAAGCGTCTGACGATGCTCCGTTCTCTGCGCTTGCGTTCAAAATCATGAACGACAAATTCGTAGGTAACTTAACATTCGTACGTGTTTACTCTGGTGTGCTTAAAGCAGGTAGCCCTTGCTATAACCCAGTTAAAATGAAGCGCGAACGTGTTGGCCGTATCGTACAGATGCACGCAAATGACCGTCACGATATTGAAGAAATTCGTGCGGGTGATATCGCAGCATGTGTAGGTCTTAAAGATACTACTACTGGTGATACATTATGTGATGAAAACAATGTAATTACACTAGAGCGTATGGAATTCCCAGAGCCAGTAATTGCGCTTGCGGTTGAGCCTAAAACTAAAGCTGACCAAGAAAAAATGTCTGTTGCTTTAGGTCGTTTGGCGAAAGAAGATCCATCATTCCGCGTACGTACTGACGAAGAATCTGGTCAAACAATTATTGCTGGTATGGGTGAGCTTCACCTTGACATTATTGTTGACCGTATGAAGCGTGAATTCAACGTTGAAGCGAACATTGGTAAACCAATGGTAGCTTACCGTGAAACTATTAAAAAGTCAGTTGAACAAGAAGGTAAGTTCGTACGTCAAACTGGTGGTAAAGGTAAGTTTGGTCACGTATACGTACGTTTAGAACCACTTGCTGAAGATGCTGGTAAAGACTACGAGTTCGCTGAAGAAGTTGTTGGTGGTGTAGTACCTAAAGAATTCTTCGGTGCGGTTGACAAAGGTATCCAAGAACGTATGAAGAATGGTGTCCTAGCTGGTTATCCAGTTGTTGGCATCAAAGCGACATTGTTCGATGGTTCTTACCATGACGTCGACTCTGACGAATTATCGTTCAAAATGGCTGGTTCTTACGCATTCCGTGACGGTTTCATGAAAGCAGATCCTGTTCTTCTTGAGCCTATCATGAAAGTTGAAGTAGAAACTCCAGAAGACTACATGGGCGATATCATGGGTGACTTAAACCGTCGTCGTGGTCTTGTTCAAGGTATGGACGATTTACCTGGTGGTACTAAAGCTATCCGTGCAGAAGTTCCACTTTCTGAGATGTTTGGTTACGCAACTCATATGCGTTCTATGTCTCAAGGTCGTGCGACTTATTCTATGGAATTCGCTAAATACGCTGAAACACCACGTAACGTGGCTGAAGGCATCATCGCTAAGTTCCAATCTGGCGGTAAAAAAGGTGACGACGAGTAATCTTTCGATTACTATAAGCCCAAACTAATTCATAGTTAAAAACCAAATGCTCATGCAGTATCCCTGCATGAGTAGTTTAAAAAGGAAGATCTCATGGCTAAGGCTAAGTTCGAACGTAATAAGCCACACGTTAACGTGGGTACAATTGGTCACGTCGACCACGGTAAAACTACTTTAACAGCTGCAATTGCAACTGTATGTGCAAAAAAATTCGGTGGTGAAGCGAAAGATTACGCTGCAATCGACTCTGCACCAGAAGAAAAAGCACGTGGTATTACAATTAATACTTCACAC